>DKBE01000082.1 GCA_002451085.1 Proteobacteria bacterium UBA6908
TGAATTCCTCGGCATAGTCGAACTTCCCGCCCAGCGGGTTGGATCGGTCGCCATGCTGGTTCAGCAGGTCGACGCGCAGCTGGTTAGGCCACCAGTCGCGGTTGCTGGTGCCGCCGCCTGCGGCGTGGTGAAACGGGCACTTGGCTTCAGCGGTCATGTTGTTCTCTCCTTGTCGGAAGTGTGGATTCTTCTGACTGCGGTGGGGGAACCACACTAACCCCCTCGCCGGGCCGCCGCCTTGATGCAGCGCAACAATCACCCGGCCCGCAGCCTTGAACAGAGGCTACGTGCGTTGCATGACAAGCTCTAATTGAATGTCCGCATCGGCGGGATAGGTTCACGCTATCGCGAACTGTTCACAACATGCCCCTGCCGCCTGTGTGGTATCAGTTGACGAACACGCGCGTTTTTGAAAAAAGGATCGACCTGAAATGAATTCCAGCAGATTGAGGAACCGAGATGCCCCGTATCATCATCCGTGAAGACCAGGGCCCGATGGAGATCAAGATCGGCGGCGAGAGCAAATGGCTGTGCCGCTGCGGCCTGTCGAAGAACCAGCCGTGGTGCGACGGCAGCCACAAGAAGACGCTCGACGAGCAACCGGGGAAGCTTTATCACTACAGTGCGGACGGCACGCGCCGCGAGGTGCAACAGCCCTGATGGCGTTGCCTAGTCGGTAGACCCGCCGAGGTACTTCACGCAATCGAGCGCGCAGGCACGGATCGCCTGGCGCACCGCCTCGATCGCCTGCGGGCGTGGGAAGCTCACCCGCCAGGCGAGCGCCACGCGCCGCTCTGGAGGAACGGTAAACGGACGGATCTCGGTGAGCTTCGACGCGTAGGCGCCGGGCCCGCTGGCGGCGGTGCACGGCAAGACCGTCACGCCCATGCCGGAGGCCACCATGTGGCGGATGGTTTCGAGCGAGCTGCCCTCCACCGCCTTTTGCAGACCACCCTCGGCGGCCGGCGGACCGACGCAACTCGGGCAGGCCGCGATCACCTGGTCACGGAAACAGTGGCCGGCACCCAGCAGCAATACGGTTTCATTCGCGAGATCGTCGGTGGCGATCTGCTTGCGCTTCGCCCAGGCGTGTTTGGCCGGCGCCATCACCATGAACGGCTCGTCGTAGAGCGGCAGCGTGACCACGCCCGGTTCCTCAAACGGCAGGCACACCAGCACTGCATCGAGCTCGCCGGAAACAAGACGATCGCGCAGGCGCGCGGTGTAGTTTTCCTCGATGACGAGCGGCATTTGCGGTGCCGCCTCGTGCAGCAGCGGCACGAGACGCGGGAACAGATAGGGCCCGATGGTGTAGATGGCGCCAAGGCGCAGCGGCCCGGCCAGCGGGTCCTGCGCCTGCTGGGCGATGCGCTTCACGCCCTCGAGTTCGTCGAGCACGCGCCGCGCCTGCTCGACGACACGTTCACCGACCGGCGTGACCGCGACCTCGGTCTTGCCGCGCTCGAACAGCGCCACCCCCAGTTCCTCTTCGAGCTTTTTCACTGCCACGCTCAGGGTTGGCTGACTGACGAAACAGACCTCGGCGGCGCGGCCAAAATGCTTTTCGCGCGCCAGGGCGACAATGTAACGAAGTTCGGTCAGCGTCATGTGACCGGATTCTATCCTGTCTGGCCGCGAAGTGGGCAGGGCATCGCCGCCCCCGGCATTCCGGATGCCGGGGGACAGTCATGAGGCGCGGGCGCGGATGGCGTAGAATTCAGTGGATGAATGCCGAGCTCGATACCCGCCGCATTGCCGCGGAATTTGCACTGGACGGAGCGATCACCGACGTCCGGACCCATGGCGGCGGACTGATTAATGACACCTTTCTGGTCACGACCGCCAACCGGCAGCAGGTGATCCTGCAGCGGCTCAACACCCAGGTCTTTCCCCATCCGGAATGGATACTGGACAACCTGCGCGCGCTGCTCGACCACGCCGCCCGGCAGGACAGCCACGATCTGCAATTACCGGCACTCTGCCGGGCGCGCGATGGGCGTGACTACGTGACCGACAACGAAGGCGGATTCTGGCGCGCGCTGGAATTCATACCCGACACCCGCAGCCTGGCCACGCTGGGCAATCCTGAACAGGCACACGCCGTTGGCCTGGCGCTCGCGCGTTTTCACCGGTTGTTGCACGACCTGCCGGTGAACCGGCTGCATACCACCCTCCCCGGCTTCCATATCACCCCGGGGTACCTGCGCCACTTTGATGACGTGCTGCAGGATTCGGTCACCGGCCACAGCATCGCCCTGCGGGATGCGCTGGAGTTTGTGGAAGAACACCGTGAACTCGCCGGCGTGCTGGAGCGAGCCAGAACAAGCGGGCAGCTGGTCCAGCGCCCCACCCACGGCGATCCCAAGCTGGATAATTTCCTGTTCAATCGCGATGGCGGGCAGGTGGTGGCGCTGATCGATCTGGATACCGTGCAGCCGGGACTGGTGCAGGTGGATGTGGCCGATTGCCTGCGCTCGTGCTGCAACCGCGCCGGTGAATCGCCGGCTGACCTGTTTGCGGTGCGCTTTGATCTCGACATGGCGGCGGCCATCCTGCGCGGCTACCTGGGTGAGGCGCGTGAATTTCTCGACAGCACCGACTCTGAGCACCTCTACGACGCCATTCGCCTGATTCCGTTTGAACTGGGCCTGCGTTTCCTGACTGATCATTTCGCCGGGGATGTCTACTTCAAGGTTGCCCAACCCGGACAGAACCTGCTGCGCGCCCGCGCTCAGTTCCGGCTGACCGAGGACATCGAGCGCCACGAAGGCGCGCTGCGCCGCCTGATCGAGTCGCTCGCCGCGGCGTAGCGATTGCAGGGCCGGGCTGTTCACGGCATGCTTGCCGCATGAACGACAACCATAAAACACGGATCGCCATCCTCGGCGCCGCCGGGCGCGACTTTCACAACTTCAATATGGTGTACCGCGACGATCCGAATGCCGAGGTCGTGGCCTTCACCGCCAGCCAGATNNGGCATACCGATCGTCGAGGAACAGAACCTGGCTGGATTGCTGCGTGACCGGAATATCCAGCAGGTCGTGTTTGCCTACAGCGATGTCACCCACGCGCACGTCATGCACCTGGCGTCGATCGCGCTGGCCGGCGGCGCCGACTTCGTGCTGCTCGGTCCGGAACACACGCAACTGAAGTCACGTGTGCCGGTCATTGCCATCTCGGCGGTGCGTACCGGTTGCGGCAAATCCCAGACGGCGCGCTGGCTGTCGCGACTGCTGAAAGAACACGGATTGCGTTCGGCCATCATCCGTCACCCCATGCCCTATGGGGACCTTGTGCAACAGGCCGTGCAGCGCTTTGCCTCCCGCGCCGATCTCGATGCCGCCCACTGCACGGTCGAGGAACGCGAGGAATACGAACCGCATCTCGCCATCGGCAACACGGTATTCGCCGGGGTGGACTATGCGCGCATCGTGGCCGCCGCCGAGCAGGAAGCCGATGTCATCCTGTGGGACGGCGGCAATAACGATTTTCCGTTTCTCCAGCCGGACCTGCACCTGGTGCTGGTCGACCCGCTGCGCCCCGGCCATGAAACCAGCCATCACCCCGGTGAAGCCGTGTTACGCATGGCCGACATCATCCTCGTGGCCAAAAGCAACTCCGCGCCGGAGAACAACATCCAGCGTGTCACGCAGGCCGCGCACGCCATCAACCCGCAGGCCGCCATCGTGCGCGCCGCCTCCATCGTCACGCTCGAACAAGCGGAGAAGGTGCGCGGCCGGCGCGTGCTGGTGATTGAAGACGGCCCCACGCTCACCCACGGCGGTATGCCCTATGGCGCCGGCTATGTGGCCGCGCGCGACGCGCAGGCCGGCGAGATCATTGATCCACGGCCGTTTGCCGCGCCGGAGATTGCGCAGCTTTACGAGCAATACCCGCACATCAGCGAGGTGTTGCCGGCCGTGGGCTACAGCGCACACCAGCTTGCGGCGCTGGAACAGACCATCAACGCCAGCGACGCCGATATGGTCATCTCGGCCACACCGGCGGATCTCGCCGCGCTGATCCGGATCAGGATGCCGGTCTTGCGTGCCCGTTATGAATTCGCCGATACACCCGATGCGTCACTGGCCGGGCATATCGATGCCTTTGTTCGCGATCGACACCTGATCCGCAACTGACGTTCCGGTCATGCCCATCACTGACGGACACGCCTACTGGAACGAACCAGCCAAGGCACTGCTTGACCGCTTTCAGGCCGGCCCGCAGGGGCTGGGCGCAGATGAAGCAGCCCGGCGCCTGGAACACTACGGCCCCAATCTGCTGCGCGAGGAGCGGTCGCTGACGCTCGCACGCGTCATCGCCGTTCAGTTCCGCAGCCCGCTGGTCCTGATCCTGGTGTTTGCCGCCAGCATCTCGCTGGTTGTCCAGGACTGGCTCGAAGCCACCATCATTCTGGCCATTGTGCTGGGCAGTGCCGCGCTGGGCGCTGCCCAGGAATACCGGGCCTCGGCCGCCATTCGCCGCTTGCGTGCCCGGATTGCGTTCAGAACCCGGGTCGTGCGCGAGGGTGTCGTCGGCGATCTGCCCGCCGAGCAGCTGGTCCCGGGCGATATCGTTCAGCTATCTGCCGGCAGCCAGGTGCCCGGCGACGGGATCGTGCTCGAGGCCAAGGATTTCTTCGTCAATCAGGCGCTGCTTACCGGCGAGAGTCTGCCGGTTGAAAAACAGCCCGGCCCCGTCCCGGCTAAGAGCACCCTCACGGAACGGCATAACACTGTGTTCATGGGGACCTCGGTGCGCAGCGGCACCGCTCAGGTGCTGATCGTGAACACCGGTCGGGCAACCGAGATCGGCTCGATCGCCAAACACCTGCAACGGCCTCAGCCCGAGACGGATTTCGAGCGCGGGCTGCGCCAGTTTGGTTACCTGCTCACCCGCGTGGCCGCCGTCATGGTGGTGGCGGTGTTCGCCGTGCACATGGCCTTCGCGCGGCCGCTGATCGAGTCGCTGCTGTTCGCCATCGCACTGGCGGTCGGCATCTCTCCGGAACTGTTGCCAGCCATCCTCACGGTGACACTCGCACGCGGTGCACGGCGCATGGCGGCCCGCGGCGTGATCGTGCGCCGACTCAACGCGATTGAGAACCTCGGCAGCATGGATGTGCTGTGTACCGACAAGACCGGCACCCTGACGGAGGGTGTCGTGCGTGTGGAACAGGCCTGCGATGTGGCCGGACAAGCCAGCGCGGCCGTGCTGCGCGATGCCGGCATCAACGCCCGCTTTCAGACCGGGCTCGCCAACCCTCTCGACGAAGCGATCCTCGCGACCACACGCGATCTCGACCTGAACGGTGTCCGCAAGCTCGATGAGATTCCGTACGATTTCATGCGCAAGCGGCTCAGCGTCGTGGTCGAGGATCCAGCCGCCGGCCCCGCCAGACGCCTCATTACCAAAGGTGCGGTTCTGGCGGTGCTGGATGTCTGCACGAAGATTGTCGACAACGGTGTGGGGGTACCACTCGACGAAGCTCGCCGCGCGCAACTGGATGCACGCTTTCGCGACTGGAGCGCACAGGGCTACCGGGTGCTGGCGGTGGCCAGTTGCGAACTGCCGGTGCGCGCCGCCTATCACCGCGACGATGAACGCGATCTGGTGCTCTCCGGTTTCCTGTTGTGTTTTGACCCGCCGGACCCGCAAGCACAGAACACGCTGGCTGATCTGGCCCGGCTCGGCGTGGGCGTGAAGATCATCACCGGAGATAACCGCTACATCGCCGCCCACGTTGCCGATGCCGTCGGGCTGGACGGCGGTGCACTGCTCACCGGCGACCTGCTCGATGCCATGCACGACGAGGCCTTGTGGGCGGCGGCAGCGAAAGCCAATGTCTTCGCCGAGGTGGACCCCAACCAGAAGGAGCGCATCATTCATGCCCTGCGAAGAACCGGCCATGTGGTCGGGTACATGGGCGATGGCATTAACGATGCACCGGCACTGCAGGCCGCGGATGTCGGCATTTCCGTGGACCGTGCCGTCGATGTCGCCAAGGAAGCTGCCGATATCGTGTTGCTGGAGCACGAGCTGGCCGTGTTGCACGTCGGCATCGTGGAAGGACGCAAAACCTTCGCCAACACGGTGAAGTACATTTTTGCCACCACCAGCGCCAATTTCGGCAACATGCTGAGCATGGCGGCCGCGGCGCTGTTTCTGCCATTCCTGCCGCTGCTCGCCAAGCAGATCCTGCTCAATAATTTTCTCTCGGACGTGCCATCGGTGTTCATCGCCGGCGATCGCGTCGACGAGGCCTGGCTGCTCAAACCCTACCGCTGGAGCATCGGCAGCATTCGCCAGTTCATGGTGCGCTTCGGCCTGATCAGCACATTCTTCGATTTTGTGACCTTCGGTGTGCTGTGGTGGCTGACCATGGGCAACGCAACGCTGTTTCGCACCGGTTGGTTCGTGGAGTCTCTGCTCAGCGAGCTGGTGGTGCTGCTGGTGATTCGCACCACCCTGCCGTTTTATCGCTCCCGGCCGGCACCGTTGCTGCTCGGCGCGACCGTGCTGGTGGTCGCGTTGACCCTGCTCTTGCCTTACCTGCCCGTGGCCGGAATCTTCGACCTGACGCCGATGCCGGGAGCGGTGCTGGCGGCGGTGGTCGCCATCACCATCGCTTACGTGCTGGTCACGGAATATCTGAAGCTCAGGTTTTACCGGCATCTGGGCACCAACACCGCTGGCGATAAGGCCTGAACCCTCCGGCCGGCAACCGCCAATCCTGCCCCGCACGCGTCGATCAATCCTGACCGATTACGTCAGTTCCGGCCGAAAACCCGGTAACGGGCCGCCACGACCGGATACCGACAGACGGTGTTTGTCTTGTGATCTGGCGCAATTCTCAGGGAAATCGACGAGTTAGCCTGCCTGCAGATTGACCTGATCCGTCAGACGGACAACCTCTTCAACGACAGCCGAATGGCATGAATAGTGCAATTTTATTGCACATTTCGTCATTACGAGACCATGCCATGGGAAATCCATTCGCCGTTCATGATCAGAAAACCGCCGACCTGACCGAACTGGTCGGCACGCAGCTTTTCAAGCAGGTGAGCATGGCCCAGGTGGCCGCCTTGTTGCGCTATTGCCCGGCGCTCACCCTTTCGGGTGGTGACCGGCTGATCGTGCCGGGACAAACGGTGAACAAGATCTATTTGTTGCTGCAGGGCCGCCTGCAAGTATTCGATGACGAGTCGGCCGGAAAGCCCATCGGGTATATCCATCAGGGCGAATGCGTGGGTCTTTCCTCTTTTGTCGACCGCCAACCCTGTCACGTATCAATCGTCAGCGACGGGATTTGCCGGCTGCTGGAACTGGACGAAGAACGCCTGCTGGGACTGATCAATACCCCGACGGCCGTTTCCCGGAACCTGCTGTTCATGTTGATGACCTATCTGCGCAACAAGGCGGCACGCGCACCGGAGCCCGCTGTTCGTCCGGCGACGAACCTTGAGCCGCACAACCATATCGATGCCGTCACCGGACTGCACAACCAGCGCTGGCTGGACGAGACCCTCGAACGCCTGATCCTGCGCGCCGCCACCGATCGCGTTCCGCTCTCGCTGGTGGCCGTTGAGCTGACTGACCGGCCCGGACTGACCGAACAATACGGACAGGAAATGCTCGATCTGTCGCTGCGCGAAATCGCCAGAGTCCTCAGCAACACCGTGCGCCCGACCGACCTGATCGCGCGCCATGCCACCGGCCGGTTTGTCATCATGCTGCCGGACACGAATCAGGAAGGCGCCGAAATGGCCGTGTCCCGAATCCAGGACACCGTCAACCGCACGGAAATAGTCATCCCGGGAGTGTGCGTCCTGCCACCCATGCAGGTCAGTGCCGGTTGCGTCCAGATGAAGGCCTTTGTCTCCGGCCGCAAACTGGTGGACGATGCGTTTGTCGCACTGGAGCGGAATCACGCCATCTTGCTGGCCACCAGAACCGCACCGGTCACGGAAGTCCCCGCCGAACCGGAATTGACAGTCTCGGAGGCCGTCACAAATGAGGCGTCCGAATCGCCGCTCACGGACGGTGTGGAATCCTTCGAACCAACCCTGAATGAGGCTGAATCCTCGCTCGTGACACCGGACAGCTCGCCTGCCGAGGCCATCGCGGAAATCCCGTCTGATGACATCGTCATGGGCACCCCGGATGTGGAATCAGCACCCGAGATTCAGCCGGAAGACCTCCTCACGGACAGCACCGGTGAAGTCGAGGAGACCAAGCCCGAGCAACCGCCTCACCTCGCGGCCTGAGTGGCAACACGCGTGCCGGCTTCGTTGCGCACGATTTCCTGCACCTGATCGAGGCGGCCGATCGCCGCGACCCCGCCGGTTGCCTCGACGAACTCGCAGGCGGCCTCAACCTTTGGTGCCATCGAACCGGGCGCAAACGAGAGCTGGCGCAACTGTTCCGGGCTGGCCTGGTGGATCGCATCGGCCTTGGGCGTGCCAAAGTCCCGATACACGGCATCGACATCGGTCAGCAGCAGCAAGGCATCGGCCTTGAGGCTGCGCGCCAACAGGCTGCTGGCCAGATCCTTGTCGATCACGGCTTCAACGCCTGTGTGACTGCCGTCCGCACGCGAGATCACCGGTATCCCGCCACCGCCGGCGCAGATCACCAGGACGGCATGGCTAACCAGCAGCTCGATTGCAGACAGTTCCAGAATTCGCAACGGACGTGGTGACGCCACCACTCGCCGCCAGCGCTCACCGTCGCGTTTCATGTGCCAGCCACGCTCACGCGTCAGACGCCCGGCCGCTGCCGCGTCATACCCCGGTCCAATCGGCTTGGACGGATTGGCAAACGCCGGATCACGAGGATCGACTTCGATCTGGGTCAACAACGCCACACAGCGCCGGTCCGGCAACTGGTTGGCCAGTTCCTGTTCGATGAGATAACCAATCTGGCCTTCGGTTTCGGCGTCCAGCACGTCGAGTGGATCGCCCGATGCCCGCAGCGCGAGCAGTCCAACCTGCGGACCGTTGCCGTGCGTGATAACCAACTGATGGTCACGCGCCAGCGGAGCCAGCGCCGTCACCGCGCGCTCGACATTGCGGCGTTGACTGGCCAGCGTGAGCGGTTCCCCGCGCTGGAGGAGCGCATTGCCGCCGAGGGCGATAACCATTCTCATACAAGGAGATTACCGGGCTGAACATGCCCCGGCAAACGATGCCTCAGTAGCGCGAACCGCTGAGGTGCCAGTCGTAGGCGCAGTCGAGGTGGGTGCGGACCGCCAGCAATCCACCCAGCCCGTCGCGAATCATGGCTTCGAGGGGAGTACGGTTTTCGAAGCGGTGGTTCACCGAATGCAGCCAGATCACGTCGGCGGTGGCGCTGCACGGGTTGGAAGTACGCAGCGCATCGGCTATGCCGAGCAGGTGGTCAATGCGCTCGTTGATCTCCGGAGAATTCGGCAACGGCGTGTTTTCATGGTAGCGGCGCAGGACGCGTGGTGCGGTGTCGACCGGCAGACCCAGCATGGCCACCTGGTCATTGCCTTCCACGCGCCAGCGATCAAGCAGCTCGACGATCAGCCGCGACAGCGCGACCCGATCGTCGTTGCTGAGCTCGCGCAAATTGGCGGACAGGAAATGCATGGACTGGCGGACCCCGGAACGGCGAAGAACGATACAGCCGGAATTTTAACACAGGGCGGCAACCGACCCATACCCGCACGAATCTCCGGGATTCATGATCAGTCGAACTCGCTCCGTTGCTTCTTTTTCGGCTTGTGCACGGCATGCTCGACCGCCGGCAGCGACTGCATATAGTCAGCAATCGCGACGAGATCCTCTTTCTTCAGGTAACGCAAGCCGTTGTCGATCACCTCAGCCATCAGGTCACCGGCGGAATCGCCGTCCGGCATCAGCCCCATTTCGAGATAGGTCACGAGATCGCCCTTGCTCCACTTGCCGATGCCGGTGTTCCTGTCCGGTGTGATATTGGGGATCACCGAACCGTCGGGGCCATCCTTGCTGCCGGCAAAATGCATATCGCTCTTGATGCCGCCAAGCGCGCTGCGCGGCGTGTGGCATTCACCGCAGTGCGCCGCCCCTTCGGCAAGGTAGGCACCACGGTTCCAGACCGCGGACCTGCCGGGATCTGGCTGGTAGGCCCCGGGCTTGAAATACAGCGCCTTCCACGAACCGACAAAGGTACGGGCGCGCGCGAAGAATTTGAGATCATGCGGCTTGTTGGCCTGTTTCACGGCCGGCCGGGTCTTGAGAAACTGCCACAGGGCACGCAGGTCGTCATCGGTGAGTTTCGTGTAGGACGGATAGGGAAACGATGGATAGTAGTGGTCGCCGGCCGGACTGCGGCCCTCGCGCATGGCGCGAATAAAATCCTGCTCCGTCCACTTGCCGATGCCGGTGTCAGGGTCGGGCGTGATATTGGGGGTGTAGAAGGTACCGAAATCGGTCTTGAGCGCATGCCCGCCGGCCAGCGGCTTGCCGCCGCCCTTCTCATCCGTGTGGCAACCGTAGCAGCCGGAAGCCCGGTAAATGTACTCACCGGGCGACATCGGTCCGGACGGTGGCGGGTCGGCGGCCAGCAACAACGGGGCGGCCAACAGCCACCCCGTTGCAACCAGTGTCCGGGCAAACGCTCCCGTCATTTACTTTTGTTCCTTGCGGAATTCCTTGTGGCAGGACTTGCAGGAGTCGTTCAATTCCTTGAAACCGTTTGCGATCTTGGCCTTGTCATTGGTGGCAACCACTTTCACGAAGGCATCTGCCTTGGCCTTGACCTGCTGGGCGTGCTTCTTGAACTCCGCGTTCTTCTTCCACACGGCATCGAGCGCTTCGGTGTCGCCAAAGTCCGAGTCCTTCGGGAACAGTGCCGCGGTATCCTTGGTGAGCGCCTGAATCGCCTTGGCGTGATCGGCCAGATCACCCTTGTAGTCGACCTTGCCGGTGACGATGGCGGCGGTCGCCCCCATGTGGCCGGCCGTGGCCTTCATCACATTCTTGCGATACTTGATGATGTCTTCGGGTTCAGCCGCCACGGCCGCGCCGGCAACCAGGGTTGCAACGGCAAGTGCAAATAACGAATGCTGCATCTTCATGTTGTGGTTCTCCTTGATGGGTTTCGGCACAGCGATACACAGGCCCGGCCATTGTCGGGCAGGACCCACACCGAGGCAAGGCCATGGCGCGGGTCAGCGTGTATACACACTCATCGTGATTTTATTCCACGACTGGCCGGATAATTCTCCTGTGCCTACAATCAGCGCCTATGGCCGACCTGTTCACCGTCACAGCACCGCTCCTCATCCGCCGTCCGGATGGGCGCCAGCACGTGGCGGCGGAAATCTTCCGCCATCCGCATGGCGTCGTGTACTTTGAACTGTTCTGGAACCTGCGCGATCCGGAACAATCCGTGCACGTCGTCACCGGGACATTCAAAGGCGACGGGCCGTGGAAGATCGGCGACACCGTTATTCGCGTGCTCGGTTGCCACGGCACCGACGGCGATCTGGCCCGTCAATTTGACGAGTGGCGGATGTACCGGGCACAACACACCGACACCTATCCCGAGCGGCCGTTTATCGAAGCCATCGCACGCCGTCACGGCGCCGCCATTTGACCAGCCGGCACAACTGACCAGCGCCGCCATTCGGCTGTAAACTGGGCTCATGCCATCACGCCAGCATTCCCGCACGCGCCTCGCGCTGTACTCCGCCGCCGCTGTGGCGGGAGCCGTTGTGATTGCCTACCTCGCCCTGCCGTATGTGCTGGCCGTCTGGTTGCAGTCGGCGCTAACCGGGCAAGGATTCAGCGACGTCCGGATACATCTCGGCTATCCCGGCCTGCAGCAGCTGGTGGTCCATCAGCTGGATCTGACCAGCCGTCGCGGTGGTCGGACGTTTCAATTTAGTGCGCACACCATGCAACTTGAGTATGACACTGCCGGACTGCTCACCGGGCGCCTGAAACGACTGCACGTACCGGAGGCAACGCTGCGCGTGACCGCGGCAGCGCCCATGGACCAGACACGGGCGGTCAGGCCGCCGGCACCGGTGACCATCCCGATGCCGGGCGAGTGGATCGCGGTTTTTCCGCTGCAGGAACTTGATGTGGACCGGGTCGTCATCGAGTGGCGCGAGGACGATCAGTCACCGTTTGTGGGCACGGTTCGCGGTACAGCACGGCGTGACACGGATCATCTGCAAACCCGCTGGACGCTCGCCCAGAATAGTCGACCGCGCTACGAGTTCGAGTTTGATCTGGCCGCCGACGGTGCACTGAATGCGGCACTGTATCGATCCGTGGCACCCAAGGCACCGCTCTTGCGTGCGACCGTGTCCGTGACGCCGGAAGCACGCGACGCCGTCGCGATCCACGGTTCTCTCGATGCACAGCTCAAGCCACTCATGCCGCTACTGGCACCATGGCTGGCCTTGCCGCCATCGGTGACCGGTCTCGACGGACAACTCAAGGCCAACTGGCACGGCACGATGCCGGGCACATTGCCAGCCACTGGAGTGAGCATCCTGCATGGCAGCCACTTCACAGGCCGTGTGCTGCTCGATGTATCGGTGGCCCGGGCTGCCTCCATGCTGCAGGATGGCCAACTGCATCTCGATGCCGGCGTGGAATCACACGACACCACGCTGCATTGGCGCATCCGCCAAACCCTGCGGCTTTCGGCCTATCTCAATCCGGGGCTCCTGGCATTCTCCGGCAATGCGGCGGCACCATTCGTGCGCACGCCCAAGCCGCTGCTGATCCGAGCACCGCATGGCCTGAGCGGCGAGTTGGCGATTGATCCGACCGAAGTCCGCATCACCGTAGCACCAGCAACGCCGATCGTCATCGAGCAGTTGCAGGCTCCGGCAGCCGTAGTTCCGGCATTGACCGCCACCTTGACGCGCGCTGCACGCATCAGTTATCGGCCGGCCAGCGCGCAGTGGGAAACCGGTCTTGTGGCCCTGACTATGCAAGCACCGATCATCCAACCGCACTATGCCGAGATCGGCACGCTCGACGACCTCACGGTCAGCGCGGTCCTGGGCGCCGGTCCATTGAACAGACTGCCGCCACTCAATATCGAGGAGTCCGCGGTCACGCTACTTGGTGGCCGCGTACAGGCCCATGGCATTCGCTACGACGGCAGGCATGATTCACAGTTTGCCATCGACATCGCGCATCTCGATCTTGCCCGGGTTGTGGCGCTCGAACAGCAACAGGGCATCGAGGCCAGCGGTCTGCTGGACGGCCATTTACCGGTTACGTTCACGCCACGCGGCCTGATCATCACCGATGGCCGGCTGCAGGCACAGGCCCCCGGCGGGGTGATCCGCTACCAGGGCACCGACCGGGTACGCGAGATGGCGGCCACCAATCCGAACCTGAAACTGGTACTCAATGCCCTCGGCAATTATCACTATGACAAACTTGATGTCGGCGTGGACTATGCCGAAGGCGGCGAACTCGTGCTGCGTCTGGGTCTGACCGGGCGCAATCCGGACTGGAATGCCGGCCAGCCGATCCACCTCAATGTCAGTATTAATGAGAACATACCGATCCTGCTGCGCAGCCTGCAGATCGCCGATGACATCAGCGTCGAGGTCGAAAAACGGATGAAGGAGCGGTCCCGCCCGACACCCTGAACCGGATGCCGCCCGATCGCGCGTGGAACGACCCCGGCGACGATGCTATGCTGATCGCCCGACACGATCCCGGAGCATTGGCATGACAACCGGCCTCAATCAGCGAACCCTGGCGAGACTGGCGCTTGCGCTGCTGTGGGCGCTGGCCTGGCTGCCGGCGGCCTGCACGCCGGTGGTGCAGGTGGAGATGTCGGACAAACCGATCACCATCAATCTGAACGTTAAGATCGAGCATGAAATCCGGGTAAAGGTGGAAAAGGAACTCGACAATTTGTTCACCAAGGAAAGCGGGCTGTTCTAGCTACGGAGACAGCAGTCATGATGAACACAACACTGATGCTCAACGCTCGCAGACTGCGGGCAACGCTGCTGGCGATGGTACTGGCGATCGCCGTCGCGCCAGCCGCCCTGTGGGCGGCCTCGCTTGATCAGGCCAAGTCTCAGGGCCTGGTGGGTGAACAGGTCAACGGCTATCTCGGCGTCGTTGCGGAAAATGCCCCGGCCGACGTGAAGGCGCTGGTTGCCGACATCAACCAGAAACGCAAGCAGGAATACCAGTCCATTGCGCAACGCAACAAAACCAGCCTCGATGCCGTTGAGGCGCTCGCCGGCAAGAAGGCCATCGAGCTGACCCCGGCAGGCCAGTACGTCCGGCCGCCCTCGGGCCAGTGGGTCAGGAAATAGACCGGCTTACGTTAGGGATGTTCACCCTGCTCACGACCCGTCGCCAGCAGCCCTGACGACGGTCAGAATCAGGAAAGTATTTTTCGAAGTCGCCGACCCAGTCTCTTTGGCCGTGTCGCTTTCGCGGCGATTTTTTCCGCCGCCCGCACACCATCCGCCATACCTTTCTCGACCATCTGATACAGCTTGTGCGCGGCCTTGTTGGCAGCGTGCGACTCGCGAGCCGTCTTCAGTGTAGAACGCGCAGAGGCCAGCTCGGCCTGTACACGCTTGCGGGCCTTGTTGGCAACGGCTTTCGCCTGTTTCGCCTTGGCTTTCTGTGCGCGTTTGAGTGCGTTTGCGGCACGCGTCTTCAATTGGCCGGCTTTTCTGGACGCTGCGGCGAGATTCCGTTCGGAAGCCGCAACCGCTTTCTTTGTCGTCTGGCCCCATCCGGAAACCGCCTGCATGGCGGATTTTTCTGCTGACGAGATGGCTTTCATCACCGAGGCTGCCTGTGCTGCAGGAGAGTATTTCTTTTTCAGCGCCATGGGATCGACTCCGTGTTGGGTGGGAGCCTTGGACTATAACACACAGCAAACATACAGCGTCGGGAATACTGTCATCACCATGATCGATTCTGATTGTGTCGCTGCGACGGAAACCTGCCCGCATATCACAGTGGTGTATGCCAATCACTGCGATCGATATGGTTCAGATCATCCAGAGAGGTGCATCACTTGGCCGGCATCGATTCGTTAAACTGAATACAACGTCCAACCCACCTGCTCAGGTCGGCGTCGGACTCGAATCCATCCGGATCGACATAGACATATCCCTTCATGGGCTTCCCGGTGAAGTCCATCTCGCGCACATGCGCCTGCTTGAGGGCCGCGACATACTCTTCCGGGCCGACACGGGCCATGAGCGAATCTTCGATGACGCCCACCAGCATGTGTCCGCGGTACATGAACGCCAGTCCACCGAACATCCGCTTTTCGGTAACGCTCTGGCGGTCGGTGAACAGGTCCCTGAGTCTCTCGGCAACTCCTTCATCGTAGGCCATTGGATCTCCGATTCACGGGTGTGGCGGTAGCTCCTGAGCAGGCACCACCCTCTTTCGCTTTATTCGGGTTTGAAAGGCAGTGAATTCGTTATCCCGGTCAATTCCGGGATTCGACACTCGTTCTTGTTTATCAATTTACAACAACTGGGCTATGCCGTTAATTCTGCATGCTGACGAGGTTGCGCCCGGCTACCCGTTGATGGCATCAGGACGCACCCATGCCCTTGAGGTTGACACAGTAACCGCGATACAACGTCGGTCCGCTGGGTGCCTGCGGTACATCTCCGGCATTTTCAAGGGTGACAATCAGGAATTCGGCGCCTTTGACAAGTTTCCATGCCGCTTCATCCAGATTGATGCGTTGGGTGCGCTCTACAGCCAATGTGACCAGCGGACGCGTGGCCCCGCCATCACGCGCGATGGTCCACACCTGCATTGCCTGACCCGGGGCTACGCCATGAATCTGCTTGGGTTCGATCACCAGGTGCCATGACGGTTTGTTGTAGGAGGTCACGATCAATGCCGGCCGAGCCGCCTCATCCTGCAATACCGCGATATAGCTGGGGCCCGCCGGCACGGTGCCGGGACGAAGTTGAAGAACGCCCAGCAGGATAGCCAGTGATAGCGCCACTGCCGCCACACCGGCGCTCAGCGCCTGCCAGAATCCCAGGCGCTGCCAGCGTTTCGATACCACAGGCGCAGACTCGGCCTCAAGCCGCGCCTTGATCGCCAGAAACACGCGCGCCGGCGGAGTGACTAGCCGGGTTTCTTCGATCAGCGGAGCAAATCGTTCCTGCCAGGCGGTGACAAGCTGGCGCAGCTTCGCATCGGACTCCAGCAGTCGCCTGAAGCGCTCCCGGGCACGCCCGCGCAGCGTGCCGAGTGCATACTCGCCGGCCAGAATGTCCCGCAGTCCAGGATCGTCGTATCTCATGTCTTCATGCACTCGCGTACCTGTATCAAACCACGCCGTAACCAGGTCTTGATGGTCGCGAGTGGCCGTTCAAGCCGTGCGGCGAGCTCGGTCGGGCCCAGCCCCTCGTGATAGGCCAACAATAACGATTGGCGCTGGTCTGCACTGAGTCGTTCAAGACAGCGTCTAAGCAGCCGGAGGGCGTGTTGCGTCTCGGTCTTTGCTTCCGGATCGTCGCCCGTGGCATAGAGCGAGTCGGCCACTTCATCCAGGTCATCCCCCACGCGGTACTCCTTGCGACGCAGAATATCGAACGCCTGGTGGCGCGCGATGTTAATGAGCCAGGTCATGGGGGCGCCACGTGCGGCACTGAAACGGTTCGCATGTCGCCACGCCTTCAGGTAGGTTTCCTGCAAGGCCTCTTCGGCCCAATCCTGCTGTCTCAATATACGCAGCAAAACCCCAAACAGCTTCGCGGAACTGGCCCGATACAGGGCGGCGAACGCTGCCCGATCGCCCAGCGCGCAACGCGCAATGAGGTCTTCAAGCGCTCGCCCTTCAGGCTCAGCGGACATCGAGTGGCCGGGTGCAATGCATGGGCATGATCCTGTGCTTCATGATCCGATGTTAGCGGCCCCCTCCTTCGCCGCCAAGGACCTGCACAGAATTCTTTTCCGGGTGAATCCTTTTTTCCGTTGGCTGCGTACCCGTATTCATTTTCTGTATTTCACCTGTGAACTGAATCCTTATTCCAGCTGGCCGCGTATATCCGGATAGCCAGGCAACACCCTGCCGGCTGAATAATTCTTAACCACACAGGAGAGACCTCATGATGCCTCGAATCCAGTTCCTCTGTCGCGCCCTCGTATTCGCCGCGTTCACGCTGGCCGGCCAGGCCCACGCCGATGTCAGCGGCGGTTTTCTGGCCGGAAATGACGGCCTGACCTTCTACATTTTTGATGACGACACGGCCGGAAGCGGCAAGAGTAATTGCAATGAATATTGCTCAAACCGTTGGCACCCCGTTTCCCCGACTGATGCTTCCGGAAAGGACTTTAGCCAGATCGTGCGTGAGGACGGGAGCCTGCAACTCACCTACCGTGGCCACCCGGTTTACCATTACCGCTACGACCACCAACCCGGCGATGCCTACGGCGACGGCAAAAGCGGCCTGTGGCATGCCGTCCGCATGCCGGTATCGTCATCGGCACAAACCGATCGCAATACAGACG
>DKBE01000052.1 GCA_002451085.1 Proteobacteria bacterium UBA6908
GTACACCGCGTCTACCAGGGTTTCTGCATTTAACTGCCCATCACGGCTGCCCATCCACACCCGCAACTGCACCAGCGCATACAGCATGGCGGCATGCGCAAAGCTCAGGCGCCAGTCGCCGAGCGACGGTTGCCAGGGAAATCCGCTATTCAACAGCAACAACTGCAGCAAGCGGTTGGCGGCTTGTGGGTACCAGGACGCTTTTGAGAGCAAGGCGTTGTCGCGCAGGGATGTAATTTCCATGTAGACGCTGGCATAGAAACGCCGCCGGTCGGGCGGCAGACCGAGCAACCCGGCGCGCAACGCCGAATCATGACTGACGGGTTCGGGCAGCAGTCCGCGGGCATGGCCGAGCTGGTAGAGCGTGTTCCAGAATGACCCGGCAATGACCGGATCGGGCTGTAGCGATTTATTGCGGTGACGGTCATCGAGCGCTTTCAGTTGTTGGCGTATCGCCTCCGGAGTGAGATCGAAAGCCGCTAGAGTATCTTCATCCAGTTCGGTGCCAGGTTGCAGCGGGCCGATGCGCTCGGCCAGCCAGAACAACCGGACCCCGACCGGAAACTGGTTCTCCTGAAAGAGGCAATCAAGCAGGCCGCTCAGCAGAAGCGCCGCGCGCTCGTGCGAGTCGCGGGGCTCGACTTGCTGCTCCGGCCGTGTGCGCAGGTAGAGCGGCTGGCCGGTGTCATTGAATACTACGCGTCGTGCGATGACCGGGCAGGCCGGGGAGGCACTCTCCATGCGGATGACGCGGGTTTCTTCCTGCATGCGTGGGAATGTGCGGCAGGTAAGCGGGGTGTAGCCCACCCCATAGCGGGCATGGGCCTCGCAGAGGCCGTCCGTGGTCAACAGGCCGCAGCGTGGGTTGTCGCGTCCGGTCATGAACAGCTGTGTGCCGGTGCCTTGCGATTCAGCCCTGACCAGTGACGGGAACCGTTCGCGGTCCGCGGCATCTGGCAGCGTCTTCCAGCGCTCGACCAGATCCAGTTCCACGGCGATCTGCCAGCCGCTGCAGCAGCTGGCCGGGCAGTCCCCGGCCAGACAACGGAAATCATCCTGGGCGGTGAGATGGTAGAGAATAGGCTGGCTGGTCATGCGTGCTGTCTACACCGGTAGTGGGTGGTGCCGGGCTGATTTGATAGACTGGAACCTATCATTGATTGCGGATGCGTGCATGATCAAGGTCGGCATTATCGGCGGAACCGGCTACACCGGCGTGGAGCTGTTGCGTTTGCTGGCCCAGCATCCGCAGGCACAACTCACGGTCATTACCTCGCGCGGCGAAGCCGGTAAGCCGGTGGCGGACATGTTTCCCAATCTCCGTGGTCGAGTGGAGTTGAAATTCACCGAGCCGGACGATCGGGCGCTGAGCGCCTGTGATGTGGTGTTTTCGGCCACGCCGAACGGAGTGGCCATGCAGCACGCCCGCACCCTGCTCGACGCTGGCGTGAAGCTGATTGACCTGGCTGCCGACTTCCGCCTGAAAGACTCGGCCGTCTGGGAAAAGTGGTATGGCATGCCGCACGCCTGCACCGACCTGCTGGCCGAAGCGGTCTACGGTTTGCCGGAACTCCAGCGCGAGAAAATCAAACCGGCGCGACTGATTGCCAATCCCGGCTGTTATCCGACCGCGGTGCAGCTCGGCTTTTTGCCGCTGGTCGAAAAAGGCCTGGTTGATGCCGCGTTTCTGGTGGCCGATTGCAAGTCGGGTGTGTCCGGGGCCGGGCGCAAGGCTGAGGTGCACACGCTGTTTTCCGAGGCTAGCGACAACTTCAAGGCCTACGGGGTGCCCGGCCATCGTCACTGGCCGGAGATCAAGCAGGGCCTGGAGGCCATGGCCGGCAAGGCCGTGGGGCTGACCTTCGTGCCGCACCTGACGCCGATGATTCGCGGTATTCATGCAACACTGTATGCCCGGCTGACCGACAAGGGCGTGGACGTGCAGAAGCTCTATGAAACCCGTTATGCCGGCGAGGCCTTTGTCGACGTGCTGCCGCCCAAGAGCCACCCCGACACGCGTTCGGTGCGGGCCGCCAATACCTGCCGGATGGCGGTGCATCGGCCGCAGGGTGGGGACACGGTGGTGATCCTGTCGGTAATCGACAATCTGGTGAAAGGCGCCGCCGGTCAGGCGGTGCAGAACATGAACCTGATGTTCGGGCTGCCGGAAACCACAGGTCTCGATCAGCTGCCGGTGCTGCCCTGAGTTACGAGTGGCCGGCCACGGCGCTGGCCGATATAATTTCCCCATTAATGACCGGAGCCACTCGCTCCCGGTCGCACTCAGGATGGGAATGAAGCTCAAGCGCATCTTCAGCCGCCACAAGACCGGCGAGTTGGTCATTAAGCGGCGGATCTCGCCGCGCCTCAAGCTGCTGGTGGTCAGTGTCGGCGTGATGCTGGCCATCATTGCCGGCGGTGCCCTCTACAATTATGGTCTGAGCACGGCCGGGGTCGACAGCTTTGCATTTTTTCAACGGCAGTCGGCACTGCGCGATGAGATGCGGCGTGTGAGCGACGAGAACCGTGAGCTGCGCGAAACCCTGGCGCGGGCACAGCGAACCCTGCAGATGGACCAGGTGGCCTATCAGGAGCTGGACCGTTCGCTCAAGGCCTCGGCGAAAGAAATCAACAAGCTGCGCGAGGAGTTATCGTTCTATCGCAACATTATTTCACCCGAAAACAAGGTGGCCGGCCTCAAGGTTGATCGCCTGCACATCGAACGTACCGGCAAGCCTGGCGACAATGCCTACCGCTACAAATTGGTGCTGATCCAGTCACTGAAGCATGACCACACGATCTACGGACGGGTGCGTCTCGAGGTGAATGGTGCCCGGGACGGAAAAGATGCCGTATTGAGCTTTCCGGGTTCGAACGAGAAGTCGCTGAGTCTGAACTTCAAGTATTTCCAGGAATTCGAAGGCGTCATGACGCTACCGTCGAATTTCCAGCCCGCCGGCATCAAGGTGAGCATTGCGACCACCTCACCGTCTGCCCAGACGCTGGAACAGAACTATGCCTGGCCGAAGCTGTAAATTTCAGAGTCGGTCTATACTACTAACCTGACCGGAGCAAACCCGGCGCCGCAGGGCCCGGAATGGAGAACATCATGCTGGACAAACTCGCCAAGAAACCGAACGACAAGCCGTGCAGCACCATTGATACCCTGATCGGGGTCAACACCGACATGAAGGGCGATATCACCTTCACGGGCGGTCTCAGAATCGACGGCAAGGTCAAGGGAAACATCACGGCCGACACGGATGACAACAGCACGCTGGTGCTATCCGAAAATGCCACGGTGACGGGTGATGTCAGCGTTCCGCACATGATCGTGAACGGCAAGATCAAGGGCAATGTCCGTTCGGTGGAGCGTCTGGAACTCCAGGCCAAGGCCGAAATCATTGGAGATGTAACCTACAAGGTGCTGGAAATTGCCGCCGGGGCACAGGTGGTCGGCAGCCTGACGCGCAGCAGCGAAAAGGCTTCCGTGGTGCCGCTGCGCACGGCCGACAGCCGGCGCGGCGACGAGGAGTAGATCCAAACAGTTGACCAATATAGTCGGATAATGGGATAATTATTCTATTCCGCTGGTCGAGACGACCTGCATATTCCGGAGGTTTTTATGAACGCACCTGAAATGGCCACACCGCTGATCTTCACCGACAATGCCGCGCGCAAGGTCAAGGAGCTCATCGAGGAAGAGAAGAATCCGAATCTGATGCTGCGGGTGTTCATTTCCGGCGGCGGTTGCTCGGGCTTCCAGTATGGTTTTACCTTTGACGAAGCCGAGCAGGAAGGCGATACCAAGGTCGAAAAAGCCGGCGTTACCCTGCTGGTCGACCCAATGAGCTTCCAGTATCTGGTCGGTGCCGAGATTGACTACACTGAAGGTCTGCAGGGTTCACAGTTCGTGATCAAGAACCCGAACGCCAAGACCAGCTGTGGCTGTGGGTCCTCGTTCAGCGTCTGACATTCTTTCATTGAAATGCAAAAGGGGCCGTTGGCCCCTTTTGCATTTCTGGGCTGGGATTAAGCCAGGTAGATGCCGCCCAATACTACTGCGTGGCGAGCTCCCGTCACCGAGGGAACGTTTCCTGGATGCCCGCTGAGGGTCTGGTGCGCCAGCCAGGCGAATGCCGAGGCCTCCACCCAGTCCGGATGCAGACCCAGGACATCCGAACTCGCAAGCGTTATGGTGCCGAGCCGGTGCTGGAGTCGACGGACCAGATCACGATTGTGCGCGCCCCCGCCACACAGGTAGACCTCGTGCGGCGGCCGTGGCACTTGCCGGAACAGTGCATCGGCAATCGTGCTGGCAGTGAGCTCGGCGAGCGTGCTTTGAACATCCTGCGCAGAAACCTGATCCGGCAGCTTCGAGGCGATCCACTCGAGGTTGAACATTTCCCGGCCGGTGCTCTTGGGTGGTGGCCGGGAAAAATAAGGATCGGTGAGCATTCGTTCGAGCAATGGCAGCGAAAACGTTCCGCCCGCTGCCCATGCCCCGTCCTGATCGTAATGGGAGCCCTGGTGACGACGGACCCATTGGTCCATCAGTGTATTGCCCGGCCCTGTATCAAAACCCGTAATCGCCGTGTCATCGCCCGGCAACCAGGTGACATTGGCAATTCCGCCGATGTTGACGATGGCCCGGTCGCATCCGGGTCGTTGAAACACGGCGGCATGAAAGCCCGGCACCAGCGGCGCACCCTGACCGCCGGCTGCCATGTCGCGGGATCGGAAATCGGCCACGGTCGTGATGCCGGTCAGTTCAGCGATCACCGAGGGATTGCCCAGCTGACGGGTGAAGGGCGTTGACGCCGTAGGCCGGTGGCGGACGGTGTGACCATGGCTGCCGATCGCACGAATCTCCCGGGCCGACTTGCCGCTGAGTTTTAGCAGCGCGCTGACGGCATCGGCAAACAGCCAGCCGAGGCGCATGTCCACATCACCCTCGCGATCCAGCTCATTGTTGTCTGGCAACAGGAGGGCCTGAATCGCCTGGTGATGATCGGCGGGGATAGCGTGGTGATGTGTGGCCAGCAATTCAAAACGGTTGCCGGTATCCCAGGACACCAGTACCGCATCGATACCATCCAGGCTGGTTCCGGACATGAGGCCGATGTAGAGGTGCATATCCAGAGTTTCCGGTATGGCGACGTGACGGGCAAGGGGTTTTCGCGGGAGCGACCGGGGCGAGGGTATGGTACGCTTTGCGCCCCAGGGTTGATCGCACACGGGTTTGTTCATGGGTTCGCACAACGACGCGCTCGCGCTGATCCGGCGTGGTGCAGACGAAATATTGCTGGAAACCGAACTGGTCGAACGGTTGCAATCCGGGCGGCGCTTGCGCATCAAGGCGGGCTTCGACCCGACCGCGCCGGACCTGCACCTGGGCCACACCGTGCTGATCAACAAGCTTCGCCAGTTTCAGGACCTCGGACACGAGGTGCTATTTCTGATCGGCGATTTCACCGGCATGATCGGTGACCCGACTGGCAAGAGCGTGACCCGGCCCCCGTTGACCCGCGATGAAGTGATCGAGAATGCCCGTACCTACGAGGCGCAGATCTTCAAGATCCTCGATCCTGAAAAAACACTGGTGATGTTCAACTCCAGCTGGATGGGCGAGATGAAGGCCTCGGACCTGATCCAGCTCGCCGCCAAGTATACGGTCGCGCGCATGCTCGAGCGTGACGACTTCCAAAAACGGTATACCGGCGGTCAGCCGATTGCGGTGCATGAATTTCTCTATCCGTTGATCCAGGGCTATGACTCGGTTGCGATGAAGGCCGACGTCGAACTCGGTGGCACGGACCAGAAATTCAATTTGCTGGTTGGACGTGAATTGCAGAAGACGTACGGTCAGGCACCGCAGGTGGTGCTGACCATGCCGTTACTCGAAGGGCTCGATGGTGTGAACAAGATGTCCAAATCGCTCGGTAATTACATCGGCATCGCCGACACACCGGGGGAAATGTTCGGCAAGTTAATGTCGATATCCGATACGTTGATGTGGCGCTACCTGGACTTGCTGTCGTTTGAAACCACGACAACGCTGAAGAAATGGCGTGCGGAAGTCGAACAGGGACTCAACCCGCGTGACATCAAATTCCGGCTGGGCCAGGAGATTGTTGCCCGTTTTCATGGTGCTTCGGCGGGCGAAGCCGCACAGGCCGCATTTATAGCTCGTTTCCAGCAGGGGGCGGTTCCTGAAGAGATGCCGAACGTGGCTATTTCTGTCTCTTCTGGCTCTTTAGCGATNNCGGCAGGGCGGGGTGCGCCTGGATAACGAAAAAGTGGAAGACCCCGGCCTTGCCGTAGCAGCAGGGGGTACCCATATTTTGCAGGTCGGGAAGCGAAAATTTGCCCGGGTGACGCTACGAAACACCTGAAAATAAGCATTTTCTGATGTTCGCAGTAAAACTTAGAAAATATAATGCAAATGGCTGTTGACGGAGTGGTCCGGGTGCGTATAATTCGCGCCTCTCCGATGCCCCACGGGTCACCCCCGCAGGGCCTCCGGAATGCTCTTTTACAATTTGGATCATGCAATTTGTGTGGGCGCTTTAGTCAGCCAGGTCTTCACGAAAGACCGGTGGCGGCGTCGAAACCGCAAGGAATCGTGCTGTCACCACCTTAAGTTTTTGTTCCTGAAATATGGAACGCCAATTTTTTAATTGGAGAGTTTGATCCTGGCTCAGATTGAACGCTGGCGG
>DKBE01000065.1 GCA_002451085.1 Proteobacteria bacterium UBA6908
GAACCTGGTGTTCATGCAGTACAACCGGGACGCCGACGGCAAGCTCCATCCGCTGCCCAAGCCGTCGGTCGACACCGGCATGGGCCTCGAGCGCATTGCCGCGGTTATGCAGGGCGTGCATTCCAATTACGACATCGACCTGTTCCGGGCTCTGACCGAGGCCGCCGCCGCGGTGCTCGGCGTACAGGACAAAAAGAATAAATCGCTCAACGTCATTGCCGACCACATCCGCTCGTGTGCCTTCCTGATTGTTGATGGCGTGCTGCCGTCCAACGAAGGTCGCGGTTACGTGTTGCGCCGCATCATCCGTCGCGCGGCCCGTCACGGTAATCTGCTTGGTGCCACCGAACCGTTTTTCCACAAGCTGGTCGCACCACTGGTGAAGGAAATGGGTAGCGCCTACCCGGAGCTCGCCAAGGCCCAGACCCAGGTGGAGCGGGCCTTGCGTCAGGAAGAGGAGCGCTTTGCCGAGACACTCAACACCGGCCTCAGGATACTGGAAGACGACATCGCGAAGCTCAAGGGCAAGAAGGTCATTCCCGGCGATACCGTGTTTCGCCTGTACGACACCTACGGCTTCCCGGCCGATCTGACCGCCGACATCGCGCGTGAGCGCGGTTTGACGCTTGACATGGATGGCTTTGAGCGCGAGATGGAGCAACAGCGCAGTCGCGCCCGCGAGGCTTCGAGCTTCAAGGCCGCCACTGTCGTCAGCCTGGAGGATCTCGGCATCAAGCCAGCGACCTTTACCGGTTACGAAACGGTGTCCGACGAAGCCCGCATTACGGCGATCCGCGCCAATGATCAGGATGTGCAGGCGCTCCAGGCCGGCCAGGAGGCGATCATCTATCTCGACCGCACACCGTTCTATGCCGAGTCCGGCGGACAGGCCGGCGATCAGGGTCGGCTGGTGGCCGCACACGGCACCTTCGATGTGCAGGATACCCAGAAGGGGCCGGCGCATATCGGCCGCCTGATCTCCGGCACGCTCAAGGTCGGCGACAAGCTGCGTTGCGAAGTGAACGACAGCCGGCGCCGCGCCACCGCCAACAATCATTCGGCCACACATCTGCTGCACGCCGCGTTGCGCCAGGTGCTGGGCACGCACGTCACCCAGAAAGGCTCGCTGGTGAATGCCGAGCGCCTGCGCTTCGACTTTACCCACCCGGAGCCGGTGACGCATACCCAGCTTGAGGAAATCGAGCGCCTCGTGAACGCCCGCATTCGCACCAACGATGCGGTGCAAACCCGTGTGATGCCGGTGAAGGAGGCAATGGCCGCCGGCGCCATGGCGCTGTTCGGCGAGAAATACGGCGACGAGGTGCGCGTGGTAGGAATGGGTGATTTCTCCACTGAGTTATGCGGCGGCACCCACGTGCAACGCACCGGCGATATTGGGCTGTTCAAGATCGCCTCGGAAGGCGGTGTCGCCTCCGGTGTACGCCGCATCGAGGCGGTGACCGGAGAGGGCGCCTTTGAGGCGATGCGCGAAACCGAACAGCGGCTGGCAGCGATCGCCGAGCTGGTGCGCGGCAACCGCGACGAGGCACCGCGCAAGGTTGAGCAGTTGCTCAGCCGCCTCAAGGGACTGGAAAAGGAAATCGAAACCCTGCGCCAGAAACTCGCCAGCGGCCAGGGTGGCGATCTTTCCAGCCAGGCCATGGACGTGAAAGGCGCCAAGGTGTTGGCCGCGCGCATCGAAGGCGCCGATGTGAAGACTCTGCGCGACACACTCGACAAACTCAAGGACAAGCTCCAGAGCGCGGCCATCGTGCTGGCGGCCGTGCAGGACGGCAAAGTGGTGCTGGTGGCCGGTGTCACCAAGGACCTCACCGCCAAAGTGCCGGCCGGCGAACTGGTCAATCAGGTCGCCATGAAGGTCGGCGGCAAGGGCGGCGGCCGGGCCGACATGGCCCAGGCCGGTGGCACCGATCCGGGGCCGCTGGATGGCGCGCTCGCTGCGGTGCCCGACTGGGTCGCCTCGCGACTCTGACCGCCTCCAGCTCAATCACTGTTTCCCTGCCGTGATCTGCCTGCGCCGGCCCATGCTGTTTACTGCCCGGGGAAAACAGGGTTAAATGCGCGCTTTTTTCAGGAACCGTAAACTCCACGTATGGCGCTGATCGTCCAGAAATACGGTGGTACCTCAGTAGGCAGTCCGGATCGCATCCGGGCGGTGGCCGAACGCGTCAAGCGCTTCCGCGACCAGAACCACGACGTGGTGGTCGTGGTGTCGGCCATGAGCGGCGAAACCAACCGCCTGATCGAGCTTGGCAAGTCGGTCAACCCGGAAGTGCCGGCGCGCGAGATGGACGTGCTGATCTCCACCGGCGAGCAGGTGACCATCGCGCTGCTCGCCATGGCGCTGGAGCGCATCGGTTGCCCGGCCCGGTCCTACACCGGCCACCAGGTACACATTCTCACCGACAACGTGTACGGCAAGGCGCGCATTCTGCAGATCGACGAGAAGCGCATGCGCACGGATCTGGAAAAGGGCCGCGTGGTTGTGGTGGCCGGATTCCAGGGCGTGGACGAGGAGGGCAACATCACCACCCTCGGCCGCGGCGGCTCGGACACCACTGGCGTAGCGTTGGCCGCGGCACTGAAAGCCGACGAGTGTCAGATCTACACCGATGTCGATGGTGTCTACACCACCGATCCGCGCGTCGTGCCGCAGGCACGCCGCCTCGACAAGATCACCTTCGAGGAAATGCTCGAGATGGCGAGCCTGGGCTCCAAGGTGCTGCAAATCCGTTCGGTGGAATTCGCCGGCAAGTACAAGGTTCCGTTGCGCGTGCTGTCGTCCTTCGAGGAAGGCCCGGGCACGCTCATCACTTACGAGGAAAACGATATGGAAGCGCCGCTCATTTCCGGCATTGCCTTCTCGCGCGACGAGGCCAAGATCACGGTGCGGGGCGTGCCGGACAAGCCGGGCATCGCCCACCGCCTGCTTGGCGACATCGCCGCCGCCAGCATCAACGTCGACATGATCGTCCAGAATGTCGGCGCCGATGGCACCACCGATTTCACCTTCACGGTGCCGCGCGGCGACTACCGAAAGGCGATGGAAACGGTCAAGAAAACCGCCGGACAATTAGCGGCACGCGAAGTGACGGGGGACGACAAAATCGTCAAGATTTCCGTAGTCGGGGTGGGCATGCGCTCGCACGCCGGCATCGCCAGCCAGATGTTCAAGGTGCTGGCTGACGAGGGCATCAATATTCAGATGATTTCGACCTCCGAGATCAAAATCTCTGTAGTCGTTGAGGAAAAGTACCTCGAACTGGCCGTTCGGGCGCTGCACAGCGCCTTCGCCCTCGACAAACCCCCCAGCGTTTCGCGCTAGTCTCCCCGGCTGGCACGGAAGCTGCATCCCTATTCCGCCAGGGTGGTCGGTTGGCCCATGGGGCTGACCGGAAACGGCACATTTTGCGATGTGTTTCCCCCGGCGGCACCTGCTCCTCAGGTTCAGAGGCCGAGTTCGACCCCGGCGCACAGGTCGTGTGCCGGCAAGCCTGTCAGGACGGCCGGCTCGGGAACAGGGCTTCAGGGTAGGGAATGAACGAGAAGAACAGACTCTCAGGGGTGTAGCAACGATGCTGATTTTGACTCGCCGTATTGGCGAAACACTAACCATCGGGGACGACGTGCAGGTGACTGTGCTGGGCGTCAAGGGCAACCAGGTGCGCTTGGGCGTGAATGCGCCCAAGGAAGTGCCGGTGCACCGCGAAGAAATCTACGAGCGCATCAAGAAGGAAAAGGAAGCCGGCCTCTCCGGCGAACTGCACCGCAAGGTCGCGGAAGGCTGACGCCTTTCTTTATTTCCCTCGGTCACCCATGTATGCTTGCGCCCTCGCAGCGCCAGTCCATGGAGAGATGGCCGAGCTGGTCGAAGGCGCTCCCCTGCTAAGGGNNGGGTTCGAATCCCTCTCTCTCCGCCATATCCCCCATTTTCCTTGACAGGCCGCGCACCGGCTTCGCATAATGCGCGGCCTTGCTGTTCCATCCGCGCCCGTAGCTCAGCTGGATAGAGTACCTGGCTACGAACCAGGCGGTCGGGAGTTCGAATCTCTCCGGGCGCGCCATTCAAAAGACAAAGCCCGCTTTCGCGGGCTTTGTCGTCTCTGCTCACCTGTTTATCAGCGCTTATCAGTCGTCACCGTCAGTCTTGGCGTTGCGCAGGTCCGTCAGCAGCAGCTGCGCCTTCTTGGGATCTTCGGCGAAGATCATTCTAATGATGTCGTGGTTGTCGGCCGGTTTTTCGGCACGCAGGCGACGCGCCATGGTCTTGGCTTCCTGAAACTTCTCGAAGGTTTCAATGAGTGTCAGTCGGCGTTCGGGCGAGATGCGGTAAAGAAAATAGGGCATGGTCGGGATCGCTCAGTTGTCTGAGTTGTTAATGGCGTGTCGGCGAGGCCGGGCGGCTGGATTCGGCGGCAAACAATTGCTCGGCATCAACCTTGTCGAAGGTGTAATGCTGATTGCAGAACTCGCAGTCTACATCGATGGCGCCGCGCTCTTCCAGAATGGACTGAATTTCATTGTAGCCGAGCAGGCGCAGGGCGTTGGCGACACGCTCGCGCGTGCAGCCGCAGTGGAATTGCACCGGCTGGCTCTCGAACAGGCGAATGTCTTCTTCGTGGTACAGGCGGTGGATAATCTCACCGGCGGGCAGGGCCAGCAGCTCGTCGCGACGGAGTGTGGCGCCGAGCTGGATGGCACGGTCCCACAGATCGTGGTCTTCGTCGGTCTTGCCGGGCATTTTTTGCAGAAGCATGCCAGCAGCCTGCCGGGTATCGGCGGCCAGCCACAGGCGGCTGTCGAGCTGTTCAGAGCGGGTCAGATAGTTTTCCAGTGCGGCGGCGACCGTATCGCCTTCAAGTTCGACGATGCCCTGGTAGCGTTGGGCCTTGCCTTTCGGGTCAATGGTGATGACAAAGCGGCCATCTCCCACCAGCTCCGGGAAGGAGGACGGCTGCGGGTCGCCGGTCCACTGTGCCATACCGCGCAGGGTATGTTGGCTGGTGGACTCGACCACCAGCAAGCTGACCGGACCGCGGCCCTGGATCTGCAGAATCAGTGATCCGTCAAACTTCAGAATATTGGAGAGCAGGGCGGCGGCAGCCATGAGTTCGCCAAGCAGATCGCGGACAGGTGGCGGGTAGTCATGGCGATCGAGCACGGCCTGCCACGCGGTGTCGAGGTGCACCAGCTCGCCACGGATGGCGGCATGCTCAAACAGGAATCGTTGCAGGCTGTCCGGTGCTTTCACACCGATATTATGACACAGCTCGGTACCACAATTTATTTGCCGTGCAAGTGGCGCCATGCTCCCTGCGGTCAGGGCAGGATAGAGCACCAATGGTATTACGCTGGTCGCAGTTTGACGACCTTGCCGGACGACGTGGGGTCGGCATCCTGCTCGGTGCTACCGAGCAGATTCGGGCGGGCCATATGGAAACCCTGTGCATAGTCCACACCGATCTCGCGCAGGAGTATCAGGCTGTCTTCACCTTCAACAAATTCAGCGATAGTTTCCTTGCCCAGAGCGTGGGCGATGTCGTTCATGGCCCGCACCATGGCCTGATCAACCGGATTGGACCCAAGGTTGCGCACAAACCGGCCGTCGATTTTCACGATATCCACGGGCAAGTCGCGCAGGTAGGCGAACGACGACATGCCGGAGCCGAAATCGTCGAGCGCTGTTTTGCAGCCGATGGACTTCAAGCGAGCGAGAAACGCTTCCGCCGTCAGCATGTCTGCAATGGCCGTGGTTTCAGTGACTTCGAAGATCAGTGCCGCCGGATCGAGTTTCTGCCGGCCCAGTTCGGTAACGATCAGTTCGGCCACATCCGGCTGCGACAGAGTTTGTCCGGACAGGTTGATCGTGTATCGCAGTTCCGGCACGAACTGGCGACGTACGGCCAATTGGCGGATGGTGTTGATGATGACCCACCGATCAATGTCGGCCGACAGGCCGAAGCGGTCGGCACTGGGTAGAAAACCGTCCGGCATCACGATGTTGTCGCGCTCGTCGCGCAGACGTACCAGAATCTCGTGAATCATGGCCTTGCCCGACTGGAGGTGGATGATCGGTTGACTGGCCAGTATGAACCGGTTGTCGCGGATGGCGTCCTTGATGCGACGTGACCAGCCCATATCAATCGACATGGCGGCGACGTTGATCTCATCTTCTTTTTCGAAGACATGAATACGGTTGCGGCCGCCCAGCTTGGCCAGGTGGCAGGCAAAGTCGGCATGCGACAGCGCCTCATGGGAGGAGCGGGTTTCTTCATTGATCGTGGCGGCACCAATCGAACAACCAATGTTGACCACCTCGCCATCGTGGCGGAAATGATATTCGTCCAGGGCCTTGCGGAACGATTCGGCGATGGAGCGCGCTTCGTCGGCACGGGTGCCGTAGAGGAGCATGGTGAATTCATCACCGCCGAGCCGGGCTACCAGATCACCGCGGCGTGCGCGACGGTTCAGCAACTGGCTGACTTCGACCAGCAGGCGATCGCCGGCCAGGTGTCCGAGGGTATCGTTCACATACTTGAAATTGTCCAGATCGATATACAGTAGTGTGCAGAGCTGTTGTTGGCGCCGGGCCCGCTCCACGACGCGCTCGAGTTCAGCCATGAAGTAGCTACGGTTGTAGAGATTGGTCAGGTCATCGTGTTCGGCCAGTGTCCGCAGGTGTTCCAGCATGGCCTTGCGCTCGCTGATATCTTCCACCAGTGCTGTGTAGTAACTCTGGTTGTCCAGTTGCATGGTGCCAAGCTTGATGGCCATGGGAAATGGCTGCTGGCGACGCAGCGCGATCAACTCGCCTTCCTGACCAATGAGCGGGCTGAATTGGCGATTAAGGAAATGATTCAGGTAGGGGTGATCGAGCGGGTCGTCCTTCGATACGATGAATCTTGTGATGTTTTCCCCGATGGCTTCGTCGCCGTTCCAGCCAAACAACCGCTTGGCGGCGGCATTGCAACTTTCTATAGTGCCGTCTGCATCGAAGGTCACGATACCTTCCGCGGTATTCTCGAGGATGGTCTGCAGCCGTTGCTGGCGCGAATGTACTTGTGCGCGCATGTGCTTGAAGGCATCGATCAGCTCGCGCGTTTCGATGGTGGAGGTCTGAGGCAGTGCAATCGACTCCTGGCCGCTGGCTTCGGCCTTGAGGCCGGCGGCAACCCGTGCAATGGGGCGGCGTACAAGATGTTCAAAAAACAGGAAGCCGGCGATGGTGAGGACGATGGTAATCAGTGAAATGACCCACAGCGATTGCGAGAGCCCGCTGGCCACGCCGGTGAGTGAGGCCATGTCGTCTGCCGAAGCGCTGTCGAGCTCGCCACGCAAGGCGTCCAGCTCAACCCAGATGCGGGAAAATAGTGGGCGAATCGTGTCACGCAGCAGCGGGACATCGGCCCGCCAGCGCTCTGAGGAGTAAATCGTTCGCGCCGTTTGATAGGCCTCAAACCAGGCGCGGCTGATGGTACGCATGCGCGACAGGGATTCACTCTGCTGGAACTCGAGCACCTGCCGTTTTTCCAGCGCTGTCAGTGTCGACAAGTGGTGGGTGACTTTCTCGTGGTAGAACAGTACCTGGGAATGTTGCAGCTTCATGCCTTCTTCCGGATCTCCTGGAAAGATGCCGAAGCGGTTGGCCAGAAAGATCCGGTAGGCATTGATCATTTGCACCCAGGCGTACCGCGCTTCGGAGAACAGATACTGCGCTTCTCGCTGCAGCGGATTTTCACTGGCATCATGGGCCTCGTCGATGGCCAGGGCTGCCAGCGTTGTAAATTCGACGTTGATTGGCAGCATCCGCTCAAGCATGTGCCGCATGGCCGGGAACAGTTTCTCGGCATCGGCACGAATATCCATCAGCGTGCTGCTCTCGCGGCCGAGGTCGGACATCTGGCGGGTGAGTTCACGGATTCTTTCCTGCAGGTGTGGGTTGCGCTGCACCCACGCGGTGTTTTGCAGGATATTGGCGTCGACCAGCAAATGTTCGAGTGCGGCGAGTGTTTCTTTGCTCTGCGGTTTTCCCGGCGCCAACAGAAAGCCCTGCAAGGTACTTTCGGTCAGCCAGATATCATTGTTGAGATCGTTGAGAATACGGTGGACCTGATCGCGTTCACCGGTGTTCACCGTGCTCTGGTGGGCGGCCTGATTGACCACGACCTGCGCGGCCCAGCCGGCGATCAGCACGATGGAAATAAACAAGCCGACCGACAGCAAATAGCGGCCCCGGATGCTGTTGAATCCCAGCATCTGCAGCAACCTTGCGATGAATTTTCTCGATTTCCGGTCCGGAGAAGTGGCCGGTGTTCCCTGAATGTCCGGGATGGGGGTGGGCACGACTTTTTGAGATGGTTTCCTCTTTATAGTGTTCTTTAACTATAGCAGTTACACAGACCAAAACAGTATTGAAACAGCAATACATATATCTTGTATGTATTTGTATTTATTGGTTAATATTTATAGATTGAAGCTGACTCACGAGCATGAAGGGGCAGTCTGTGTATTTTTATCGAACTCCTGTCTGGTCAACCGGGCTCACCAGCGCTTGGCGGGCCGTCTTGGCCGACTAAAGCGTTCTGATCCGTTGGAGTTGAGTGATATCCGGGGACCGTTCCGGTGAATGGATTCAGCGCTGTTCGCCCAGATGACCTGAGACACAGTGAACATGGTCCACCAGTGCCGGTTTTCGCGGAGGATGAGCATTCACCGGCGTGATTGTGCAGTCCTGTCGAACTGCCGGCGCCGGACTGGGAGCTGCCGTGTACTGTGCAGCGCAGGATGTCCGGGGGTCCGGCGCTGCCGGCCGGCTATTATGCTGAAACCGCATGCAACGGTATCATGCTCGAATTATGTTAACGCGGTCTGACCGCCACCAGGAATCCATTTGTGAACATTCTCGCTCGGCTTGTCGTGCTTGTGCTTTTGCTGGTTCCCGTCATCCCGTTGTCGGTCCAGGCAGATGATGATCTGGCTGCCGTGCGCAAGCGGCTGGAGCAGAGGTTTACGGATCTCACCATCAGCGATCTTCGGGCGGCGCCAATTCCGGGGCTGTACGAACTGACGTTTGGCAGCCGCATTGTGCTGGTGACCGGAGACGGCCGCTATCTGATCCAGGGCGATCTCATTGATCTTGAGTCCCGCCGTAATCTTACTCAGGAGCAACATTCCAAGCTGATCCTGAAGTCGATCGAGGCCATCGGCGAGAAAAACATGGTGGTGATCGGACCGGCCAATGCCAAGCGCACCATCACCGTGTTTACCGACGTGGATTGTCCATACTGCGCTCGACTGCATCAGGAAGTGCCGAAACTGAACAAGGCCGGCGTCAAGGTGCGTTACCTGTTGTATCCGCGCGCCGGCAAGGGTTCCGAGACATACAAAAAGTCGGTGTCGGTGTGGTGTGCCAAGGATCGCATCAAGGCCCTTGGAGCAGCCAAGTCCGGTGGCAAGATCGAGCCCAGGACCTGCGCGAATCCTGTCGATGAGCATCTCAAGCTTGGGGCTGAAGTCGGTGTCGAGGGCACGCCGACGCTGGTCTTCGATGACGGCCGCATTGTTCCGGGGTTTGCACCGGCCGACAAATTGCTGGCCGCCCTGGGACTGGCCAATGGCGAGAAGACTGCCGCGCCGCAGTGATCCGGGATTTCTCGCACCGCTGCGCCATGCCTGGCAGCGGCTCTCCCTGATTTTCCATACACCGACCGCCGCCACGTCGGATTCGCGGGCCACACTCGAAGCCCAGCTGCGCGCCAATGAAGCGATCTGGCTGCGATTCCGTCAGATCGAACTCGACATGCTCAATGCCGACACACTGGCCGATGTGGTCGGTCGGCTGGTCCAGGAGCTGCCGGGACACTTCCCGTCTGTGCATGCGGTCAGCCTCACGTGGATTGATCCCGAGTGTGAATTCGAACAGGAGCTGCTTCGCGCCGACCCGCCTTCAGCGGTCCGTGCGGCCTGGTTGAGCCTTCCCGCCCCAGACCACGATATTCCTCCGCTCGTCCCGGTGCTCGGCCAGCTGACGCCGGAACTCCAGCGCGCGCTGTTTCCACGCCAGCGTGAACCGCTGCGATCCGTGGCCATGGTGCCGATGCGCCTGCGTGGAGTTCTGGTCGGCAGCCTGAACCAGGGCAGCCGTGACCCCGAGCATTTTCGCCCGGACGTGGCCACTGACCTGATCGAGCATCTGGCCGCGGTGACGGCGGTCTGTGTCGACAATGCCGTGAACCGGGCGCATCTGCAGCGTGATGTGCTGACTGATGCGCTGACGGGTGTGGCGAACCGGCGTTTCTTCGAACGCCGGTTACAGGAAGAAACCGATGTGTGGCGGCGGCACGGGCACAGTCTTTCGTGCCTGCTGGTGGATCTCGATCACTTCAAGCAAATCAATGATCGCCATGGCCATGCGGCCGGGGACCGTGCCCTGCAGCAGGTTGCGCGACAACTGAGCCTGGGGCTGCGCTCCAGCGATGTGCTGGCCCGTTACGGCGGTGAGGAATTTGTTCTGTTGTTACCGAGTACGGATGCAGTCCGGGCTCGGGAAATCGCCGAGCGTCTGCGCATGGCGATCGCCCGCGCAGTGACGATCCCCGGCGCCGCTCCTGGCCAATCGGTCACCGTGTCAGTGGGACTGGCCTGGCTTGATGCATCCATGCGCGCGGAGGTGCCGAAGCCACCGGGTGCGTGGCTGGTAAGCCGGGCCGACGAGGCCCTGTACCGCGCCAAGACGCGTGGCCGCAATTGTGTCGAGATGGCTTATCGATCGGGAACGGTGGTTCAGCCGGCCTGACGGAGTCGCGCCAGAATTTGGAGCTGTTGGTATCAGCGTTGCAACTGATCGAGTTTCCCCGGTTTTCCGTCCCAGTCCGCCGCATCTGCCGGCGCCGTTTTGCGTTCGGTCAGTACCGGCCAGTTCTTGGCCAGTTCCTTGTTGAGGGCCAGAAACTGCTCCTGGCCGGAAGGCAGATCATCTTCGGCGTAAATCGCATTGGCCGGGCATTCGGGGACGCACAGGGTGCAATCGATGCACTCGTCCGGGTCGATCACCAGCATGTTCGGGCCTTCATGGAAGCAGTCCACGGGACAGACTTCCACGCAGTCTGTGTATTTGCAGCGGATGCAGTTTTCGGTGACCACGTAGGTCATTGCAAATCTCCAGCGGGATGAAAGGCGAGGCGCGATCATACACGCGCCGGAACCTGATTTGAATTGATCTGGATCTAGTGCCGGCCCGGATTGTCGGGAATCCGACACCTCGCGAGCCCCACAGAAGGCCTAATAAGTCACTGTGCGGCAAGCGCATTCCCCTTGACTCCGGCGTCTGGCTCACCCAGCATTGGAAAGAACGAGAATGAGAGGACGCCATGAATCGTCCCGACCCGCAACTCCGGTCGATGATCCCCGCCTTCCCCGAGTTTGCGCTACCCGCGCGCCGGGTCTCGGCGTGGGTGGTAGAGACCAACCCGGACCGCGCCCAGGGCTGGCTGGCCGCGCTGCCACTGGCCGATGTCAACAATACGGCCCAGCAGTTGTATCGAACCCTGTTTACCCTGAATCGCATGGACGTCGAAGTCGAAGACCGTCTGGCGCTTATGGAGCTGATCCGCAATCCCGTGATGGTGATCACGGGACGGCTGCAGTCGCATTTCTCCCCGATCGCGCTGCCGTTGCGCCCCCGAATCAAGCAGCTGGCCGATTTTGTCTGCCAGCTGCAGCTCGAGATGGCGTATGGCTACAAGCATGTACTGGAAACGTATCGGGCCGAAGACCAGCCGTGGGAAAGTGAAGTCTTCCGGTTTGCACTGGAGCGCAGCATTCACTGTCTTGGTGAAAGCCTGTTGCGTTCCTATCAGGTGTACATGCCGGCGCCGGCCGGTGTCTGGCGCGAGATTCACGGATTGTATCGCTTCGCGGAACAGCATGATGTTCACCGCATGCCTATTGAGCCGTCCGATCCGGACAGCGCGACCGCACAGATGTCCTACCTGCAGGTCTTGATGCTCGGTTTGTGCGGCCCCTATCAGCTGCTTCAGAACGAATGCCATCAGGTCAATGCCTTTCTGACGCAGTGGGCCGACAAGGTTGAAATCCTGAGCGATCTTGAAGGCGTCGATCCGGTCGGCCACTTCCTGCTCGATTACGATGCCGATCACCCGGCCGTGCCGTTCCCGATCGATGTGCCAATGCACAATGCTCCGTCCCTGCGGGCCGTGAACGCCATTGAACTGGCGCGCGTGACCCACCAGTTCATCAAGCGGTTGCAGAAGGGTGAATCCCCCCGACAGCTGAAGCTGGGATTTGAGTGCATCGGGACGGCCTGTATCGAAACCCTGCGCCGCATGATGCGTTTCTGGGGCCTGGCGGGTCGCCGGCGGTTCTCGCGTCGGCGCCTTCGCCAGCCACTGTCACTGTGCGTCGGCATCAATGCCATCCATTTCTTCACCAGCGGTCAGCAGCCGTTTACACCGCCCGTGGCGCGACTGGCCATCATTGACCTCGAAGCCCAGGCGCCGGACAGCGGTTCACTGGAGGCCGAAGCGCGGGAAGCTTCCGGCAACAATCTCCCGGCCGCCGTGTCATCAGACATGTATCGAATCGACAGTCGCTGGCAGGTTCGGGATGAGAGTGCACGCGGGCTTTCCCTGGTTCGCGAGGGCGACGTGGGCATGTCGATGCGCATTGGTGATTTGCTGGGTATTCACCATCCGGTCAGCAATCGCTGGGGGATCGCCGTCGTACGCTGGATCAAGAGCGGCGATACCCGGCATGTTGAATCCGGTATCGAAATGCTGGCGCCGTCAGCGTATTCGGTGGCCGTGCGCAGTACTGATCCGGAATCGTCGGACTATCTCCAGGCGCTGATGTTGCCGCCCATTGATGCGTTGCGTCAGCCGTCGACACTGCTGCTGCATGCGAGCCTGTTTCGTGCCGGCCAGGGCATCGAAATCGTTGAAGACGGTCTGCCGCCGCGCCGGGTGCGAATACTCAAGATCGTCGAACGGACCGGTTCGTTTTCCCAGGCTGTGTTTGCCGACGAAGCGCTCTAGGTCGCCGCACACCAGCCGGCCGGAAGCTGCGGCTGGAGCAGTCTGAGAATTTCATCGTAGACCTTGGGTGTGCCCACCACGATGTGGCCATTGTCGAGCTTCAGCGCATGGCCGCAGAAATCACCCACCAGGCCGCCGGCTTCTTCCACGAGCAGGGCACCGGCCGCCATGTCCCACGGGCTGAGTCCGAATTCCCAGAATCCATCCAGCTTGCCGCAGGCCACGTGCGCCAGATCGAGTGAGGCGGAACCGGCACGCCGCACGCCGCTGACCTGCGGCAGCAGGGCACGGAAGGTATTCATGAATACTTCGAGCTGGTCCATGCTGCGGAACGGAAAACCGGTGGCGAGCAAGGCGTTACTGAATTGAGTCACTCCACTGACACGCATGCGCCGGTCGTTGAGTTGCGCGCCGCCACCACGTGACGCGGTGTAGAGATCGTTCTTGAGCGGATCGAACACCACCGCCTGAAACGGTTTGTCCTGATGGTACAGGCCGATCGACACGGCGTACTGCGGATAGCCGTGCAGGTAATTGGTGGTGCCATCGAGCGGATCGATAATCCAGAGGTATTCGCTTTTGCCGTGACGCCCGGTTTCCTCGGCGAGGATGGCGTGGTCCGGATAGGCATGCCGGATGACATCGATGATCTCGGCTTCGGCATCGCGGTCGACCTGGCTGACAAAATCATTGCGTCCCTTGCTTTCGACCGTCAGCCGGTCCAGCTGGCTGGCGTAGCGCATGATCACCTTGCCAGCGCGGCGCGCGGCCTTCACGGCCGTGTTCAGCATTGGATGCATGGAATTCCCCGGATTGTTAAAGTGCAAGCAAGCGCGGCATTGTACCCGTCACACCCACATTTGAGAACGCATACATGCAGTCCGTGATGTCTTTGGATCGAATCCGCGTCGTCCTGGTGGCCACCAGCCATGCCGGCAACATTGGCGGGTGCGCGCGCGCCATGAAAACCATGGGGCTGACCCGGCTCGTGCTGGTGGATCCCCTGCGGTTTCCGGATCCGGAAGCGACTGCGCGGGCCGTGGGTGCGGAAGATATCCTGATAAACGCGACGGTCTGCGCCAGCCTCGATGAGGCGTTGGCCGATTGCCAGCTGGTGATCGGTACCAGCGCCCGGAACCGGCGTATTCCCTGGCCGGTGCTGGCACCGGAGGCGGCGGCTGAGCTGATGGTCTCCGAAGCCAGCGACCGCGAGGTGGCAGTGTTGTTTGGACGCGAGCGCACGGGCCTCACCAACGAGGAACTGGATCGCTGCCAGTGGCTGGTCAATATTCCGACCGCGTCAGCGTTTTCATCCCTGAACCTGGCCAGCGCCGTCCAGATTATCGGTTACGAGATTCGCCGCGCCGTATTGCGCGGTGACGCCGTGCCGCGCACCGCCGAGGACATGCTGGGGGAACCCCTGGCATCGGCTGAAGAGGTCCAGCGTTACTACGAACATCTGCAGCAGGTGCTGGTGGAGACCGGATTTCTGGATCCGGACAATCCCCGGTTGCTCATGCGTCGTCTCATGCGTCTGTACAACCGCATCCAGCTCACCACCAACGAGGTCAACATTCTTCGCGGTATACTGGCAGCGGTGACCGAGCCCCATCATAAGAAACCGCGTAACTGATATACTGGGTCAACTACCTCATCGTGCGGTCAGGACAGGTCATTATGTTCCAGCGTCTTCGTGAAGACATTCGCATTGTCTTTGATCGCGATCCGGCGGCACGTACAACGATTGAAGTCATACTGGCCTATCCTGGACTGCATGCGGTCTGGATACATCGTATGGGCCATGGGTTGTGGCGCTGGAAGCTCAAGCTGCTGGCCCGGTTGCTGTCACAGCTGGCGCGCTGGATGACCGGCATCGAAATTCACCCGGGGGCCCGGATCGGACGGCGGTTCTTTATTGATCACGGCATGGGTGTGGTCATCGGGGAAACTGCTGAAATCGGCGACGATTGCACGCTCTATCATGGGGTAACCCTCGGCGGCACCACCTGGCTCAAGGGCAAACGCCATCCGACATTGGGCAACAATGTTGTGGTCGGGGCGGGCGCCAAGATTCTCGGACCGATCGTGATAGGCGAAAATGCCCGGGTTGGATCCAATTCCGTGGTGGTCAAAGACGTTCCGGAAGGTGCCACGGTGGTTGGCATCCCAGGACGGGTGGTGACACCCCGTGATGAGACCGGATCCCAGCGCCGCCGGGCGATGGCCGAAAAAATCGGTTTTGACGCCTATGGGCAGCATCATGGTCAATTACCGGACCCGGTGACCCAGGCGCTCGACCTGATTTTGGAGCATTTGCATGGCGTGGATGACCGCCTCGAGCATCTGGAGCACGACCAGAATTCTGCCAAATCAGCAGAAAAGAGCGGTCCACAGCAGTCACTACCCTTGACTCCGCCCGGAGACAAGCACGGGACCCGATAACCTGTCGAAACTTTGGTAAAATGGCGCTTGCAGCATAATTCCCGACTGATAGAATCGGGTATGATCAGGCCCCCAGTAAATACTTGACTGAATACGTCAAGTATGAGAAAGTAGCCTGCAATTACCCATTCGGATTACATGCCATGAAACTGACTACCAAAGGTCGTTACGCCGTCACAGCCATGTTGGATCTGGCCCTTCATTATCAACAGGGCGCCGTGACCCTTTCTGATATCGCCAAGCGTCAGGGTATTTCCCTGTCGTACCTGGAGCAGCTGTTCGCCCGGTTGCGCCGCAGCGGGTTGGTGGACAGCGTTCGCGGACCGGGTGGCGGCTACAACCTGGCCATGGCGCCGGAGAAAATCTCCGTGGCGGACATCGTGCTGTGTATCAACGAAAACATTGATGCCACGCGCTGCGGTGGCGACAAGAACTGCCAGGGCGATGAACGCTGTCTGACTCATGATCTGTGGCATTCGCTGAGCGAGCGTATCCATGAATTCCTGGCAGGCATCACCCTGGCCGACCTCGTGGCCGAGCCGAATGTGCGTGAGGTGGCCGACCGCCAGCGTGGTCAGGAGCGTGAACGTCGGATACCGGCGGCTATCGCTCGCTGAGTGCTGGGTGTCGCACTTGTGCGGCGGGTCGTTAGCATCGATTTTTAGTGGGGCGTCATGAGGAAGCCGATTTACCTCGATTATTCAGCCACAACACCAGTTGATCCGCGTGTGGCCGAGAAGCTGTGTTCGTACCTGACACTGGACGGAGAATTTGGCAATCCGGCCTCCCGTTCGCATGTGTTCGGCTGGCATGCCGAAGCGGCGGTGGAAGAGGCGCGCGCACACGTCGCATCCCTGCTGGCGGCCGATCCGAAAGAAATCGTCTGGACTTCCGGTGCCACCGAATCCAACAACCTGGCCATCAAGGGCGCCGCCCAGTTCTACAAGAGCAAGGGCAAGCATCTGATCACCTGCAAGACCGAACACAAGGCGGTACTCGATACCTGCCGGCATCTGGAGCGAGAGGGGTATGAAGTCACCTATCTCGATCCCGAGCCCAACGGCCTGGTCGATCTCGGAAAACTTGAAGCCGCCATGCGCAAAGACACCATCCTGGTGTCGCTGATGCACGTGAACAACGAAATTGGCGTCATTCAGGACATCGCGGCTATTGGTAAGCTCTGTCGCAGCAAGGGCGTCCTGTTTCACACCGACGCAGCCCAGAGCGCCGGCAAGGTACCGATCGACGTGAACACCATGAATATCGATCTCCTGAGCCTGTCGGCACACAAGATCTATGGCCCCAAGGGCATCGGCGCGCTGTACGTGCGTCGCAAGCCGCGCGTCCGGCTCGAAGCCCAGATGCACGGCGGCGGTCACGA
>DKBE01000032.1 GCA_002451085.1 Proteobacteria bacterium UBA6908
GGTAGACGCGCTGGATTTAGGTTCCAGTGGGGCAACCCGTGGGAGTTCGAGTCTCCCCATTCGCACCAGTCTTCCTGCAGTAGTGACTTGGTCAAATTTGTATTCTTGGCCTGCCGATCGAATACCGGTATGATGCCGAAACAGGCCATCGAGTAATCGTAACCAATTGGTTATTATGAATAATTTTATATTCTGTTTCGAGGTTTTCGTCAATGCAAGTCACCGTTGAGTCCACCGGCCCACTTGGTCGGCGCATGACTGTAGCTGTCCCGGCTGCGCGACTGGAAAAAGAGTTCGTCTCGCGCATTCAGCGTGTTTCCCGCAACGCACGTTTTCCGGGATTTCGTCCCGGAAAGGCGCCCATGAAAATGGTTGAGGCCCAGTATGGTGGGCAGGTCATGGACGAAATCGTCGGCGATCTGATCCGTTCGACATTCTATGAGGCCGTCAATGAGCAAGGCCTCAAGCCGGCCGGGGGGCCGAATATCGAGCCCAAGCCGGTCGACCGCGGACACGATTTTGAATATACCGCGACGTTCGAAATTTACCCTGACATTACCCGGATAGAAATTCAGGGGAGCACAATTCAGCGGCCCGTGGTGAACGTTACCGAGGAAGATGTCGATCGCACCATTGATACGCTGCGTCACCAGCGTGTTGAGTGGAGCCCCGTTGAGCGAGCTGCGCAGAATGGTGACCGGGTCATCATTGACTTCGAAGGATCGATCGAAGGAACTATTTTTGAAGGGGGGAAGGCATCAAATTTCCCGCTGGTGCTGGGCAATCAGACTTTGATTGAAGGTTTTGAATCCGGCCTGATCGGACTGCGCGCCGGTGAGTCACGCACCCTCGATCTGACATTCCCGGCGGACTATCGCAATGCCCAGCTCGCCGGCAAAGCGGTTCAGTTTGCGGTGACCGTCAACCAGGTCACCGAACCGGTGTTGCCAGAAGTGAATGAGGCCTTTGCCCGTGCATTGGGAATTGAGGATGGCAACGTGGAGTCCTTCCGGGCGGAAGTCCGTGCGAATCTCGAACGCGAACTTGCCGATCGGGTGCGCCGGGAGCTTCGTGATCAGGTGTTCAAGGCATTGTTAGAGGCCAACACGTTTGATGTGCCCCAGGCGCTGGAACAGGCAGAGATCCAGAATCTGATCCAGATGACCCGATCCAATATGGCCGCTCAGGGCGTTCCTGCCAATCAGGTGCCGACGGATCCGGTGCTGTATGCCGAGCAGGCCCGCAGCCGAGTCAAACTGGGCCTGATCTTGGCAGAGTTGGCCAAGGCCCGTGGCCTCAAAGCGGACCCGGCGAAGGTACGGACCCGGTTGGCCGAGCAGGCAGCAAGCTACGATAATCCGAAGGAATATGTGGATTGGCACTATGCCAAGCCGGAGCGCCTGTCACAGATCGAGGCGCAGCTTATCGAAGATCAGGCAGTTGATATTCTGCTGGAAACGGCACAGGTTGAGGATAAACCGATGTCATTTCAGGAATTGACGCAACCCACGCCCCGCAAACCACAAGTATGAGGAACAGTGGAATGAATGACAGCAAGCAGGACGGTGCCCAGTACACCCGGAACCTCGGTTTGGTTCCCATGGTGATCGAGACCACCGGCCGGGGAGAGCGCGCGTACGATATTTATTCGCGCATGCTAAAGGAGCGAGTCGTATTTCTAGTCGGTCCGGTCGAAGACCATATGGCCAATCTGGTCGTTGCCCAGCTGTTGTTTCTGGAGTCCGAGAACCCGGACAAGGATATTCATCTCTATATCAATTCACCCGGGGGGGCCGTGAATGCCGGCCTTGCCATTTACGATACTATGCAGTTCATCAAGCCTGATGTGAGTACAGTCTGTATCGGCCAGGCCGCCAGCATGGGAGCAGTACTGCTGGCCGGGGGCACCCAGGGCAAACGGTTCTGCCTGCCCCATGCCCGCATGATGGTGCACCAGCCGCTGGGTGGATTTCAGGGCCAGGCTACCGATATCGAGATTCATGCCCGCGAAATCCTGAGAGTGCGAGAACGCCTCAATCAGATACTGGTCAAACATTGCGGACGGAGCATGGATCAGGTCAAGGAGGACACGGACCGTGACTTTTTCATGGACGGCGCAGAAGCCGTGTCATATGGCCTGATTGACTCGGTTATCGAAAAACGCGCCTAAGATCGGTATGCTATATAATTAAAGGTGTAATAACCGGATTTAGCGCAGGTTTTTACCATCCGGCGCTGGAGCGAGGAGACCATGGCAGACGACAACCACAACGATCGCGGAAAGGGCGAAAAGCTCCTGTATTGCTCCTTTTGCGGCAAAAGTCAGCACGAAGTCCGCAAGCTGATTGCCGGCCCCTCGGTGTTTGTTTGCGACGAATGCGTTGAGCTCTGCAATGACATCATTCGTGAAGAAGTTCAGGAAGAACAGAATGCGGCGCTTTCCAAGGGTAAGTTTCCAACCCCGCAGGAGATTTGCAAGATACTCGATGAGTACGTGATCGGGCAGCAACCGGCCAAAAAAATTCTGTCGGTGGCCGTATACAACCACTACAAGCGCATCGAGAACGAGGGCAAGATTGGTGAGGTCGAGATCTCCAAGAGCAATATTCTGCTGATAGGACCGACCGGATCCGGCAAGACCCTGCTGGCTGAAACGCTGGCGCGACTTCTGAATGTTCCGTTCACTATTGCCGATGCCACCACGCTGACCGAAGCCGGTTATGTGGGTGAAGACGTTGAAAACATCATTCAGAAGCTGCTGCAGAAATGTGACTACGACGTTGAAAAGGCTCAGCGCGGTATCGTTTACATCGATGAAATCGACAAGATTTCTCGCAAGTCAGACAATCCCTCCATTACCCGTGATGTATCCGGCGAGGGTGTGCAGCAGGCCTTGCTGAAGCTGATCGAAGGGACCGTTGCTTCAGTTCCTCCGCAGGGTGGACGCAAGCATCCCCAGCAGGAATTCCTGCAGGTGGACACTCGCAATATCCTGTTTGTCTGCGGTGGCGCGTTCTCGGGACTGGAAAAGGTTATCCAGCAGCGCTCGGAGAAAACCGGCATCGGTTTCAAGGCTGAGATTCGAAGCAAGAGTAATGCCCGTCAGACCGGTGAGCTGATTCGTCTGGTCGAGCCTGAGGACTTGATCAAATATGGGCTGATTCCGGAATTCGTCGGACGTTTGCCAGTGATCGCGGTCCTCGATGAGCTCGACGAAACGGCACTTGTCCGCATCCTGACCGAGCCAAAAAATGCCCTGACACGCCAGTACAGCAAGTTGCTGAAACTCGAGGGTGTCGATCTTGAAATTCGACCGGAGGCGCTAGCGGCCGTTGCTCGGCGCGCCATGGAGCGCAAGACCGGAGCGCGCGGGCTCCGGTCTATTCTGGAGCATGCGTTACTGGATACCATGTTCGATCTCCCTTCACTCGAAGGGGTCAAGAAGGTCGTTGTCGAGGAGGCAGTGATTCTTGACGGGGCCAAGCCACTGCTGATTTATGGCGAAGATGAAGATAGCGCCAAGCGTGCTTCAACCCGGTCCTGAGCCTGGATTATCTCTGTCGGTCTGCCTTCACGGCATGCCGGATAATACCTGACCATTGAAATCAACTGTATTTGCCCCCAGACTCCAAAAAGGGGCTATGCTCGTCTTTGTGCATCCAGGCAAGACAAGCGGCCCGTTGATCCCCTAAACAGCGATTCGCATCCGGCGCCGGCACAAAGGCCGTCCATCAGGGTGAACCGCCCGAACCGAACACAGGTGTAACTCAATCTATGTCACAGGAAGAGAAGGCACTCAAACCCGCATCCTCGTTGACCTTGCCGGTGCTGCCATTGCGCGACGTCGTCGTGTTTCCGCACATGGTCATACCGTTATTCGTCGGCCGCAAAAAATCCATTCGTGCACTGGAGCGCGCCATGGAGACCGGCAAGCAGATTATGCTGGTCGCGCAACGCAGTGCTTCGGATGACGATCCGTCCATTGAGCAGATTCACAGCATCGGTACGGTAGCGAGCATTCTGCAGCTGCTGAAGCTACCCGATGGCACGGTCAAAGTGCTGGTGGAGGGTGAGCAGCGTGCCGAGGTCCAGAACTACACGGAAACAGATGATTGCTTTATAGCGCTCATCAACATGGTCGAGTCGGTGCCAGTGGATGAGCGCGAGGGCGAGGCACTGATGCGCTCCGTGCTGGCCGAGTTTGACCAATACGTCAAGCTGAACATGAAAATTCCGCCGGAGATCCTGACCTCTCTGGCCGGGATCGACGAACCTGGCCGGCTGGCGGATGCGATTGCGGCCCACCTCTCATTGAAGATCGAGGACAAGCAGAAGATTCTGGAAATGCGCTCCAACCGCGAGCGGCTTGAACATATCCTCGGAGTGATGGAAACCGAGATTGATTTGCTACAGGTGGAAAAGCGCATTCGTGGACGCGTCAAGCGTCAGATGGAAAAGAGTCAGCGCGAGTATTACCTGAACGAGCAGATGAAGGCGATTCAGAAGGAACTCGGCGAACTGGAAGAGGGGCCGAGCGAGGCAGAAGAGCTGGCGAAGAAGATCGATAAGGCCGGTATGCCGAAAGAGGCGAAGGAAAAGGCCGAGGCCGAGCTCAAGAAACTCAAGATGATGTCTCCGATGTCGGCCGAAGCCACCGTCGTTCGCAACTATATTGACTGGCTGGTCAATGTGCCGTGGAAGAAGCGCAGCAAGATTCGCAAGGATCTCGCCGAAGCCGAGAAGATTCTGGAGGCCGATCATTACGGATTGGAGAAGGTCAAGGAACGTATTCTCGAGTATCTGGCCGTGCAGCATCGTGTGAATCAGCTGAAGGGGCCTATCCTGTGCCTGGTCGGTCCGCCGGGCGTGGGCAAGACCTCATTGGGCCAGTCGATCGCGCGCGCAACGGGACGCAAGTTCGTGCGCATGTCGCTGGGTGGCGTGCGGGATGAGGCCGAGATCCGCGGGCACCGGCGCACTTATATCGGATCACTGCCGGGCAAAATTATTCAGAACATGTCCAAAGTGAAGGTCAAGAATCCGCTGTTCATGCTGGACGAGGTCGACAAGATGGCCATGGATTTCCGTGGCGACCCGTCGTCAGCACTGCTGGAGGTGCTCGATCCGGAACAAAACCACGCCTTCAGTGATCACTATCTGGAAGTCGATTACGATCTGTCCGACGTGATGTTTTTGGCCACGGCCAACAGCCTCAACATTCCGGCTCCGCTGCTCGATCGTATGGAAGTGATCCGTTTGTCTGGGTATACCGAAGATGAAAAGGTGAATATCGCCTCAAAATATCTGGTGGCCAAGCAACGCAAGAATAACGGTCTCAAGGATGAAGAGGTGAGCCTGGCGGAACCGGCCATCCGGGACATCGTGCGCTTCTATACCCGTGAAGCCGGTGTGCGCAGTCTGGAGCGGGAAATCGCCAAGATCTTCCGCAAGGTGGCCAAGGAGCTATTGCTGGACCAGTCGCGACAGTCCATTGAAGTCACACCGGAGAATCTGGACAAATATCTCGGTGTGCGGCGTTTCCGCTACGGCATGGCCGAGGAGTCCAATCAAATCGGGCAGGTGACCGGTTTGGCCTGGACCGAAGTGGGTGGTGAACTGCTGACCATTGAAGCGGCAATTGTTCCTGGCAAAGGCAAGGCCACGTATACCGGAAAACTTGGTGACGTGATGCAGGAATCAATTACGGCGGCGCTCACGGTCGTGCGGTCGCGCGCTGCTCAGCTGGGTCTGACGGAAGACTTTCATCAGAAACACGATATGCATATACACGTCCCGGAAGGCGCAACGCCCAAGGATGGCCCGAGTGCCGGCATTGCCATGTGTACAGCTATCGTTTCTGCGCTGACCCGAATTCCGGTTCGCGCCAACGTGGCGATGACGGGTGAGATCACACTCCGAGGTGAAGTGTTGCCGATCGGCGGCTTGAAGGAAAAACTGCTCGCGGCACACCGTGGCGGCATCAAGACCGTGCTGATACCGGAGGAAAACCGCAAGGATCTCGCCGAGATTCCGGGCAATATCAAGGAAGCGCTTGAGATCCGTCCGGTTCGCTGGATCGACGAGGTGCTGGAGGTGGCTCTGGAACAGCTGCCGACCCCGCTGGAAAATGCCAAACCCCTGGCAGCCGACAAGGCCGCCAAGGACGAAGTCGCCGAGGCAAGTGCGCCTCGTACCCATTGACGGAGTGCCGTAGCCGGACGATAGATCCGGCTACGGCCCATTTCCGGCAATCGAATTAATTCTTGACAGATTTTTCCACCGCTGGCTATATACCTAGCAGTGCGATGGTCCTACACATCGTCAGCTTTCCACTTCGTAGCAGACAAAGTCGTTTGAACCACACGCACCCAAATAGTGTTGTGTGAACAATTACAACTCGAACCATCACGAGGGGATCACTCCATGAATAAAGCAGAACTCATCGACAAGGTGGCGGCCGCGGTTGAACTCAACAAGGCATCCGCATCGCGCGCAGTTGAAGCCGTTCTCGACAATATCGCCAGTGCACTCAAGAATGGCGATCAGGTGACCTTGTCTGGTTTTGGAACTTTTTCTGTGACAAATCGAGCCGCGCGTACCGGACGGAATCCGCGAACCGGCGAGAGCATCAGCATTCCGGCGTCCAAGAACCCAAAGTTCAAGGCTGGCAAAGGCCTCAAGGATGCCGTAAACTAGCGCGCTTTATGGGGGGTGACCCCACGTGGGTGGCCCACCCAGGGATAGACCCGGGGTGCTTAGCTCAGCGGTAGAGCGTCGCCCTTACAAGGCGAATGTCGGNNGGTTAGAATACCGGCCTGTCACGCCGGGGGTCGCGGGTTCGAGTCCCGTCCGCTCCGCCATGTTTCCCGAAAAGGGCGAGCCTGTCTCGCCCTTTTTGTTGCCACAAGAGTAATGATCCGGGAATGACCGGAATGGCCACATCAACAGCACTATTTCGACGGACACGCCATGCTCTCGACGATTCGTGAAAACACCAAAGGCTGGATCGCCGGCATCATCTTGGGGCTGATTGCGATACCGTTTGCGCTGTGGGGTATCAACTATTACTTCGAGGGCGGTTCCGTCAAGGTCGCTGTTGTCAATGGCGTGGACATTGGGGTTGATGCCTATCGCAGGACGCTGGATGACCAGCGCCGTTCCTTCCAGCAGATGCTGGGGCAGCGCTTTGATTCACGAATCTTCGACTCGCCGGATTTTCGGAATCGCGTGCTGGATGCCATGATCGACGAGATTCTGATGACCGAAGCAGTGAAGTCCGAGGGATACCGGATCAGCAGTGTGGAGCTCGCGCGGCAAATTCGTCAGGCCCCGCAATTCCAGCGGGAAGGCCAGTTCGACCCAAAACTCTATGAATTCATGCTTCGCAACGCCGGTCTCGATGCGCGAAGTTTTGAGGCCAAGTTGCGTAATGATGTGCTCATGCGTCATGTCGAGAGCGGTTACACACAAAGTGCAATTGTAAGCACCGCAGACATGCAGTCCCTGATGCGGCTCCAGGCGCAGGAACGGGAGGCAGTCATTGCCGTGCTGAAACCGGCGCGCCTGCAGAGCCAGGTCAAGGTGACGCCAGAGGCCATCGAACAGGAATACAGCCAAAATGCCGGCCGTTACAAGACGACGGAGCGAGTTCGTATCCAGTATCTGCGCCTGTCGGCCGCTGACCTCTCCAAGGATATTCGCGTCAGTCCGGATGAAATTCAGCAGGCGCTGGCAGACGCCGCACAGACCACGACGGCCCAGGAAGAGCGACGTGCCAGTCACATCTTGATCAAGCTCGACCCGGCAGCGGACCCGGCTGCCGAAAAGGCTGCTATGTCCAAAATCCGGGACTTACGCGCCAAGCTGCTGGCCGGGGGCGATTTCGCCACGTTGGCAAAAGCGCATTCCGAGGACCCGGGATCTGCCCGGCAGGGTGGCGATCTGGGGCAGATCGCACGCGGGAGTATGGCCAAGGAATTCGAGCAGGCCCTGTTTGCCCTCAAGAAGCCGGGCAGTCTCAGTGAGCCAATTCGTACGCAATACGGTCTGCACCTTATCAAACTAACCGGACTCAAGTCCGCACCCAATGCACCAACTGTGAATCGGGCGAAGATCGAGGCCGATCTCCGTGCCCGAAAGGCCGAGCAGCGATTCTTTGATTTGTCAGAGCGTTTCCACAACCTCGTGTATGAGAATCCCGACAGCCTAAAACCGGCTGCCGATACTCTCGGTCTCAAGCTGGAAACGTCTGACTGGTTCACGCGTGCCGGCGGAGGGAATGGAGTCGCCGCCAATCGCAAGCTGGTGGAAGCCGCATTTGATTCCGAGGTCCTCGATCAGGCTCGCAACAGCCAAGCCATTGAAACTGCACCCGGCACCCTCGTTGCTCTGCGCATCCTGGCGCACGAACCGGCTCGCCAGCGGCCTCTTTCAGAAGTCCGTGCAGGGATCGAGAAGACGTTGCTGCAGGCGGCGTTGCAAAATAGGGCCATGGAAATTGGTCAGGAGGCCGTAAAAAAATTGCAGCAAGGTGGTACGTTTGAATCGGTCGCGCGAGGCTACGGTATGGACGTCAATCCATCCAGACGTTACAAACGCGACATGAAGGATGCCGATCGCCTGCTGGTCCAGGCTCTTTTCCGGACAGCACACCCCGATCAGGGAAAGCCCAGCTATGATGCGGCAGCGTCCAGCGATGGCAGCATGGCGCTGATCATGCTCAAGCGTGTTGTGGAGCCGGACACTGTATCAGTCAGCGGGAATGAGGCGGGGAACATCCGCCGTAGCCTGGAGGCGCGTCGCGGACGTGACTACTTTGAGTACTACCGGGCCAATTTGCGCAACCAGGCCAGCGTCAAGATCTACAAGGATCAGCTCTGAGCCAGATGCACCGTGCAGGACCGGCTCAGTCCTTGAGCAGCTTCTGGTAGTTGAGGCCGATGGCGACCGTATTGAATCCGCCATCGACATAGGTGATTTCACCAGTGATGCCGGAGGCCAGGTCGGAGCAGAGAAAAGCCGCTGCATTGCCGACCTCATCGATGGTCACGCCGCGGCCCAGTGGCGCCATCACATCGTTGTAATCAAGCAGTTTCTTGAAGTCATTGATGCCGGCGGCCGCCAATGTGCGAATCGGACCGGCGGAGATGCCGTTGACTCGAATTCCTTCCGGGCCCAGCGACTGGGCCAGATAGCGCACTCCGGCCTCAAGGCTGGCCTTGGCAAGCCCCATGACGTTGTAGTTCGGTACGGCCCGGACCGCACCTATGTAAGTTAGAGAAAGCAGGGCGCCCTTGCGGCCTTTCATTAAAGGCAGCCCCGCCTTCGCGAGCGCTACGAAGCTATATGAGCTGATTTCATGGGCGACTCGAAAGCCATCGCGGGTCGATGATTCGACGAAGGGTCCGGCCAGCTCCTCTCGCGGAGCGTAGGCAACGGAATGCACAATGATATCGATACCATCCCAGTGCTTGGCGATGCCATCGAATGCTGACTGTATCTGGTCGTCACTGGAAACATCGCAGGGCAGGACAATGCTGGAGCCGGTCTGCTGGGCAATTTTCTGTACGCGGGACAGCAATTTTTCGTTCTGGTAGGTGAAAGCCAGTTCAGCGCCCTGGCGATGCATGGCTTCGGCTATACCCCAGGCTATGGAGCGGTCACTGGCTACTCCGACGATCAGGGCGCGCTTTCCGGATAGAAAACCCATTTCGAACTCCTGTACCTCAGGTGGTTTGTGTTTTATTGTTGCGCAGGCAATTGCTGCATAGCGAGGCTATGATAACGTATCGGTGCAGTTTGATAAACAAAACAACAGGATCGCAACGGTGCTGAGCAGTTGTCGGATCGGAGCAGGGCGGGCATGGGGGGCAGGGTTTGCCTTACTAATGGCCCTACCGCTGTTACCGTCGGTCCTGTGGGCAGCCCCGTCGGCCGCCCTGGGCTACACCCCCAAGTATCCGGCGGGATTCCATCAGTATGATTACGTGCAACCGGATGCACCTCACGGCGGCGAGCTGATCCTGGCTGCCCGCGGCAGCTTTGACTCGTTCAATCCCTTCGTGCTCAAAGGCCAGGCCGCCTCTGGACTGACCCAGCTCGTTTTCGAGCCGCTCATGGATCAGAGCCTCGATGAGCCCTACAGCGTCTATGCACATCTGGCCGAGGATATCGCGCTGGCCAGTGACCGGCTGTCAGTGACGTTTCGGCTGAATCCCAATGCACGGTTTTCCAATGGCAAGCCGGTGACAGCGGCCGATGTAAAGTTCTCCTTTGATACGCTGAAAAGCAAGGCGGCACATCCGATGTACCGTTTCTACTGGAGCGATCTGAAACGGGCCGTGGTGGTAAATCACCGTACCGTGCGTTTCGAGTTTGCCCGCGTCAATCCGGAGTTGCACCTGATCGCCGCCCAGCTACCGGTGTTCTCGCGGGACTGGGTGGGCAATCGTCCCTTCGACAAACTGGCAACAGTGATGCCAATTGGCAGCGGGCCTTACATTATCGAAAGCCATGATCTCGGCAAACGCATCCGTTACACCCGAAATCCGGACTATTGGGCACGTAATCACAACACGCGCCGCGGCATGTTTAATTTCGACCGTATCACCTTCAAGTATTACCGCGACGACACCGTGATGCTGGAAGCCTTCAAGGCCGGTGAATTTGAGTTCAACTGGGAATTCAACTCCAAGGCCTGGGCGCGTGATTACGTCGGTCCACCGTTCGAGTCGGGGAAGATCAAACGCGTGGAGCTGCGTCACCAGAACAATGCCGGAATGCAGGGATTCGTCTTCAATTTGCGCCGTTCACTGTTTCAGGACAAACGATTGCGTCAGGCACTCAGTCTTGCATTCGATTTCGAGTGGTCAAACCGGCATCTGTTCTATGGCCAGTACACACGTTGCGATAGCTATTTCAGCAATTCTGAACTGGCTGCCTCGGGACTGCCATCCGGTGACGAATTGCGACTGCTTGAACCCTATCGCAAGCAACTGCCGGATTCGGTTTTCAACGAGCGATGGTTGCCACCCAGCACAACACCACCAGGATCATTGCGCGCTAATTTGCGAAAAGCCAAGACATTGCTGGAACAGGCCGGGTGGAAGGTCCACGACGGGGTGCTGCGAAACAACGCTGGTCAGCCGCTGGAATTTGAAGTGCTGCTGACCAGTGCCCAGAAAGGATTCGACCGGATTCTGGCGCCCTATGCGCATAATTTGGCCAAACTGGGCGTCCACATGACCTATCGGACCGTCGACTCGGCTTTGTACCAGCGACGTACCGATCAGTTTGACTTTGACATGATCGTTGCCAGTTTCGGTGCCAGCCAGTCACCTGGTAACGAACTCATCACCCGGTTTCATTCGTCCAGCGCCAATCAGGAAGGTTCGGACAACGTCAGCGGCATTCAGGATCCGGTAGTCGATGCGCTGATCAATCAAGTGATCTATGCACGGGACCGACGACAACTGGTAACGGCCGTGCGGGCATTGGACCGCGTGTTGCTGCACGGCGAATACCTGATCCCGAACTGGTATATTGCCACGCATCGCGTAGCTTTCTGGAACCGTTTCGGGATACCGGACCATCTTCCCCTCTATTACAACGCTGATAGCTGGATGCGCATGACTTGGTGGAAAAAATAACGCGTGGGCCCGTATATCCTCAAGCGCCTGCTGCTCATGATTCCGACACTGATCGGGGTCATGCTGATTACGTTTGCGGTCACCCAGTTCGTTCCCGGGGGTCCGGTCGAGCAGCTGATTCACCAGTTGCAGAAACATGCCACCGCCGGAGAGGCAGGTGGTGTTGCCACAGGCACCCTCTATCGAGGTGCCGCCGGCCTGGATACCGAGCGCCTGAATGAACTGAAAGCCCTGTATGGCTTCGACAAGCCAGCGGCTCAGCGCTTTTATGACATGATGAAGAATTACTTAAGCTTCAATCTCGGTGACAGCTATTATCACCACAAATCTGTCCTGCAGCTGATTGTTTCCAAACTGCCGGTTTCGATCAGTATCGGGCTGTGGACGTTTTTCATTGTCTACTTGACGTGCATCCCGCTCGGGGTGGCCAAGGCAGTGCGTGACGGCACCACCTTCGATGTCGTGACCAGCACGGCTATTCTTGTTGGATATGCTATCCCCGGGTTTGTGCTGGGCATCACTCTGTTGGTGTTGTTTGGCGGCGGCAGCTTCTGGGATGTATTTCCACTGCGCGGGCTGGTTTCGGACAATTGGAGCGAACTGCGCTGGCATCAGAAAATCAGTGATTACCTTTGGCACATGGTTTTGCCGATCACGGCATCCGTGGTCGGTAGTTTCGCGGTCATGACCATGCTAACCAAGAACAGCTTTATCGAGGAAATTCGCAAGCAATATGTTTTGACCGCACGTTCCAAAGGGCTGACGGAAAACATGGTCCTCTACAAGCATGTTTTCCGAAATGCCATCATTCCCCTAATCACCGGATTCCCAGCCGCCTTTATCGGGGCTTTCTTTACCGGAAGCCTGCTGATTGAAACCATTTTTTCACTCGATGGCTTGGGGCTATTGTCGTACGAGTCAGTGCTGCGGCGGGATTATCCCGTGGTGCTGGGTACCTTGTACCTGTTTACCCTGTTGGGGCTGGTGGCCAAACTGCTTTCGGATCTGGCCTACGTGCTGATTGATCCGCGCATCCAGTTTGAGTCCATGGAGAAGTAATGAGCGCACCTGCATCAACATTACTGGAAGATTCCGGTGCAAAACATTTGTCACCGGGTGCTCGGGCATGGCGCCGGTTTCGTACGAATCGTCGCGGGTATTACAGCCTGTGGATCTTCGTAGTGCTTTTTACGTTGAGCATGGCGGCCGAAGTATTGAGTAATCACCGACCGATCCTGGTTCAGTATCAGGGGCAGTGGTATTTCCCCATATTCAAGGCCTATCCTGAAACCACATATGGTGGTGATTTTGACACCGAAACGGATTACAACGATCCGTATGTCCACAAATTGCTCAGCGGGGATGGCAACTGGGCGCTGTACGCCCCCAATCCCCATAGCTTTAACTCAATCAATTACTACGCTGAATCTCCGAATCCGGCGCCGCCTTCCACGGATAACCTGCTGGGTACCGATGACCGCGGACGTGATGTGCTGGCACGCCTGATATACGGTTTCAGGCTGTCGGTACTATTCGCCTTTGCCCTTACCATTGTCGGTACGGCCATCGGTGTGCTGCTGGGGGGGTTGCAGGGATTTTTCGGGGGGAAGTTTGATCTTCTCTTCCAGAGATTTGTGGAAATCTGGAATTCCATGCCTGAGCTGTATCTGCTGATCATCTTCTCGTCGATATTTCAGCCCAGTATTCTGCTGCTCCTGGTGCTACTGTCGTTATTTGGATGGATGGGGCTGGCCGACTATGTACGCGCCGAATTCCTGCGGGGACGAAATCTCGATTATGTTCGTGCGGCGCGTGCGCTTGGTGTATCGAATCGAATGATCATGTGGCGACATCTGCTGCCAAATGGCATGACACCGGTGATCACCTTTTTGCCATTTCGCATCAGCGGCGCCATCCTGGCCCTGACCAGCCTCGACTTTCTCGGTTTGGGTGTCCCACCGAATACACCGAGCCTGGGGGAGTTACTGGCCCAGGGTAAAGACAACATTGAGGCGTGGTGGCTGTCGATGACCACCTTTGGCGTGCTCGTGGGCAGTCTCGTCCTGTTGATCTTTATCGGCGAAGCCTTGCGCGAATCCATGGATATTCGCCGTGGCTGAGCAGAATCACAAATCGCTCCTGGCAGTGCACGGACTCAGCGTTGCCCTCGGTCGGGCGGGTGAGCGTACCGAGGTCGTGCGGAACATCAGTTTTAATATTTCTCCTGGTGAAAAGTATGCCCTGGTAGGCGAATCGGGATCCGGCAAGACAGTAACGGCGCTTTCCATTCTCAAGCTCCATGAACCGGCGCAGGTCGCTTACCAGGGGATCGTGACCTTTAACGGGGAAAGTCTGCTCGGGCTGGACGAGGCATCCATGCGCAAACGGCGTGGCCGTGACATGGCCATGATATTTCAGGAGCCGATGACGGCATTGAACCCGGTCTATCCCATCGGCAATCAGCTGATCGAACCGCTGATCCTGCATCAAGGATTCGACCCCAAACGCGCGCGTCAGCGCATGATTGAATTACTTGACCGCACTGGCATTGTCGATCCGGAGAGACGGTTCGAGGACTACCCGCACATGCTTTCCGGTGGGCAGCGCCAGCGCGTCATGATAGCGATGGCATTGGCCTGCTCGCCGAAACTGCTGATCGCCGATGAACCAACCACGGCGCTGGACGTGACCATCCAGGCCCAGATACTGGAATTGCTCGAAGCCCTTCAGAAAGAATTCTCCATGGCGGTGCTGCTGATTACGCACGACCTGAACCTGGTACGCCGCTTTGCCGATCGCGTTGGCGTTCTGCAGGGCGGAGTACTGGTCGAGCAAGGCACGGTCGAGCAGATCTTTCAGGCACCGCGTGAACCCTACACGCGACAGTTGATCAACAGTCGACCTGAACGCCACATCGAACCAGAGGAGTCCATACGGGTCCGCCAGGCGCCGCCGCTGGTTGAACTGTCCTCTGTGACTTGCCGTTTTCCGGTCAAGGCAGGTGGATTGATCCGCAGACAGGTCGGAGAAGTACGGGCCGTAGATGATGTCAGTATCGATCTACGCCAGGGGGAAACGCTCGGTATTGTTGGCGAATCCGGGTCCGGGAAATCCACGCTGGCCTATTGCCTGCTGCGCTTGCAGGAGTGCACCGGAGCTATCCGGTTTGACGGTCATGCGCTTGATGGCCTCACGCAGGGACAAGTGCGCCCATTTCGCCGCGACCTGCAGATCGTATTTCAGGATCCTTATTCATCGTTATCACCCCGCCTTACGGTGGAACGGATTGTCGGTGAGGGGTTGGCGATTCATTTTCCCGAACTTGATGCCGACACCCGGCGGACACGGATTCTTCGGGCGCTCGAGGAAGTGGGCCTGGACCAGTCCATGCTATGGCGCTATCCGCATGAATTTTCCGGAGGGCAGCGACAGCGTATCGCCATCGCCCGGGTGGTAGCGCTGGAACCGAAGCTGATATTGCTGGACGAGCCCACCAGCGCTCTGGACGTGTCAGTCCAGAAACAGGTGCTGGAGTTGCTCCGGGAGCTGCAGCGGCGGCATGGGATGAGTTACATCTTCATCAGCCATGATCTGGCTGTGATTCGGGCGATGGCACATCGCATCGTCGTTATGCGCCAGGGCCGGGTGGTGGAGCAGGGGGAAACCGAAGCATTGTTCTCACAGCCGCAACAGCCCTATACCCGACAGCTGTTGCAGGCCTCGCTATTCCGGGAGACCTGAGAGCCTGGGCTTACCCTGGAGAGAGTGAGCGACCTGCGGAGACACCGCTCCCGCGGTGGGTCCAAATCAACAGCCGTTGTCCCAGTTTCAGGGCGCTCTCGCCGTCGTCCAGCAGATTCCATTCCCGCAATTGATGGACATACACCCGGTACTTGCGGGCGATGCTCCACAGACTTTCGCCGGCGCGGACACGGTGCACGATCTTGACTGATTTGCCACTCGTGTCACTGCTGCGCGCTGTGCTGGAACGGATATAAGTGGGCGGTTGGACGGCTGCCAGTGCCACCTTGTTGGCCGAGACCGGGATCAGCAGATTCTGGCCGACAGAGAGATGATTGTTGGCCATGTTGTTGGAAGACCGGATGGCTTCAGCCGTGACATTGTATCGACCGGCCAATCGGCTCATGGTGTCGCCGCGCCTGACTTCGTGGCGCGCCCATTGCACCCGATCGGCATCGGCGAGTTTGCTCAAACCTTCAATGACCGAATCCTTTTTATCGGCCGGCACCAGCAGGGCGTGCGGGCCTTTTGGATCGGTGATCCAGCGCTGGTAACCCGGATTGATCATAAACAGTTCATCAACCGGCATTTCGGTCAGACGTGCGACGACGCCAAGATCAATCTGCCCGTCGGTTTCGATGCGCGCAAAATACTCGGTGTTGGGGATGGCGGTTAGCTTCAGGCCGTATTTGTCCGGATCCGCAACGATATTGGCCATGGCCATCAATTTGGGGACGTAGTTCTTGGTCTCACGCGGCAGTTTCTTGAGCGAGGCGTAATCGGTAGGCAGGCCCTTGCGCCGGTTTTCGTTGACCAGGCGTTCGACTTTGCCTTCACCGCAGTTGTAGGCCGCCAGCGCCAACTGCCAGTCATTAAACTGTTCGTGAAGTTTTTCCAGATAGTCGAGTGCAGCTTGTGTTGAGGCCATGACATCGCGGCGACCGTCGTACCACCAATTCATCTCAAGGCCGTAGACGCGGCCGGTGGACTTGATGAATTGCCAGAGGCCCGCGGCCCGGGCACGTGAGTAGGCGTGTGGTTTGTAGGCTGATTCGATGGCCGGCAGCAGGGCGATTTCCATCGGCATCCCGCGCTTTTCCACTTCCTCAACAATGTAATAGAGGTAGTAGCGGGCGCGAGACACCATGTTCTCGACGTATTCCGGATTGCGCTCAAACCAGCGTTCGTGCACTCCGACCAGGTGACTGTCGAGTGCCGGCATGGCATAGCCGGAACGAATCCGTTCCCACAGGTCCGAGTACTCTTTGGTGTCCATAATCTGGTCACCACTGTCCAGTGCCACGGCGGTATTGATCGCCCCTGACATTGCCTTTTGAGAAGCGCTGGATTTCTGAGGAGTATCGGACCCCGGTGCAGCCTGGCTGGAGCTATCGGAATCAGGAATAGAGGCGCAACCGGCGACAGAAAGCAGGGCTGCCAGCACGGTAAAACGCAAATACGGCGATTTCTTGCTTCTTGTTGATGCCATGAATGTTAATGGTAGGGTGGGGGCCGGACCCCGTCAACCTGTTTGTTTTTAATAATCTGCCAGTTATCCGCGAAACCTGTCTTTCCACTGACGAATGGCAGCAAATACGGAAACCACGTCCGGGAGCGGATGGCCGGTGACCAGCTCAGCCGCCCGTCGAACGTCCGGATGGGCGGAGCGCAGGAATGGATTTACCGCCCGTTCGCGTGCGATGGTGCTGGGAATGGAGGGTAGCTGGCGGTCGATTAGCGCCTCTGCTTCCCGGGTCCAGGCAGTTATGTCCGGATTGTCCGGTTCCACGGTGCGAGCAAAGCGCAGATTGGCCAGAGTGTACTCATGGGCACAATAGACGAGGGTGGAATCCGGCAGTGCCGCCAGACGGGATAGTGATTCATGCATTTGCGCAGCGGTCCCCTCGAACAGCCGTCCGCAGCCAGCTGAAAACAGCGTGTCTCCGCAGAACAGCCAGCCATGGCCGACATAGGCGAGGTGACCGCGAGTGTGCCCGGGGATCGCCAAAACTTCCAGTTTGAGCCCCAGGGCCGGCAGAATGACCAGATCCCCGTCGCTAACCGGGCGGGTAATCCCGGAAATATTTTCGTTTCCGGGCCCATACACCGGCAACCCCGGAAAGGTGTGAGCCAGGTCTTGTACGCCCCCGACATGGTCACCGTGATGATGGGTGCACAATATGGCAACGGGGGTCAGCGCCAGCCGCTGCAGGGCTGTGAGTACCGGCTGCGCATCGCCCGGGTCCACTAGCGCGACTTGGCTGGTCGAAGTGCCGCGTACCAGCCAGATGTAGTTGTCCTCGAACGCCGGGACGTGTAAAACAGGCTTCATCTGGCCCTCCGTCAACAGGTACATCAGTCTGCGCAGGCCCTGTCCGCACGTCAATGAGTAGAGAACAACAGCAGCAACGGCGCGTCAGTTTGTGCGAGTGGTTTGCACAGACCCCAGGCCGCTCCTTGCGTGCCATGGAGTGCCACGCTTTGCGCGCCATTTGGCCGACACTCTTCGGAAAAGTCGCGGTGCAGTTGGGTTCTATCGGCCCGGTGGATCTACTGGAGTCATGCAATGCTCCGGTTCGGGTGCTGTACGAACTGCCCGGATTGCAGGAATCGTCCCTGCCATCCGTATATGGACTTCCCGAGGCGCTGCCATTCGATACACGCACAGTGGATATTGCGCTACTTCCGCACACTCTCGAATTTGCCGACGATCCACATCAGGTGCTGCGTGAGATCAGCCGGGTTCTCACCCCGGAAGGCCATGTCGTGGTGCTGGGATTCAATCCATTCAGTCTCTGGGGTTTGTGGCGGTTGCTGAAACGGCGTCGCGGTCTCGTGCCGTGGAGCGGACATTTTCTGCACCTGACGCGACTCAAGGATTGGCTCAAATTGCTGGAATTTGACCTGGTGCAGGGGCAGATGCTGTATTACCGGCCGCCGCTGGCCAGTGAAACCGCCATGGATCGCTTGCGGTTTTTGGACAAGGCCGGAGACCGTTGGTGGCCCATGGCCGGGGCGGTGTATCTGCTGGTGGCCAGAAAACGGGTTGCTGGCATGACGCCATTGCGTCCCGAATGGCGGTCTCTGCCAGCCCTGGGAAAGGCCGTGGCTCGTCCGGCACTGAGGGTGATTCGTGGTGGATAAAGTTGAGGTGTTTACCGACGGCGCCTGCCGTGGCAACCCCGGACCCGGCGGGTGGGGAGCCCTGATGCGCTATGGCGACCATGAAAAGGAATTGTTTGGAGCCGAGCGCCAGACCACCAACAATCGTATGGAGCTGATGGCCGCGATTATTGCCCTGGAATCACTGAAGCGTCCCTGCGATATCTCCCTGACCACTGATTCAGAATATCTGCGCAAGGGAATCACCGAGTGGATTGACAACTGGAAACGGCGCGGCTGGAAGACCGCGGATAAAAAACCGGTCAAGAATCAGGATCTGTGGCAGCGCCTCGAGGTGGCGACACACAAACACAAGATCCACTGGAAATGGATTCGCGGACATAGTGGTCATGAAGAAAACGAACGTGCCGACCAGCTCGCCAATCGCGCCATCGATGAGATGCTGGATTGAAGGTTCCCGAAATCAGTCATTTACTCAACCTGCTTGTCGCGTAGCGAATGATACTGTTACTGTTTTCGTTTCACTGATTCAATTGCCAGTTGCAAGGAGAAGAGGAATTAGCCTATGAATCAAAGATTGATTGGTTGGGTGCTGGTGGCGGTCGGCGTGGTGTTGCTGGTGTTCGGCTACAATGCCTCGCAGTCCCTGGGTTCGCAGCTCAAACAGGGATTTACCGGGTCAATGACGGACAAGGCCATGCTCTTTTACGTGGGTGGAGCAATCAGCGTCGCGATTGGCGCCTTTTTGGCGCTGATGAAAGGCAGGTAGGATGGGCAACGCACCGGTCATACGGCAGATCATTCTCGATACCGAAACTACCGGTCTCGAGCCCTCGCAGGGACATCGCATAATTGAAATTGGTGCGGTCGAGATGATCAACCGTCGTCTGACCGGCAATCGCTTTCACCAATACCTGAATCCCGATCGCGAGATCGATCCGGGTGCTATTGAAGTGCATGGCATCACCAACGAGATGCTGTCCGATAAGCCGCGCTTCACAGATATCGCAGGTGATTTGCTGGCGTTTTTGGCCGATGCCGAGCTCGTCATCCACAATGCCCCATTTGACACCGGCTTCATCAACCACGAACTGGGTTTGATGGGCTCTACGGCACCGGTCACCACCATTGAACAATTGGCGACGGTGCTCGATACCCTGCGCCTCGCGCGCCAGCTGCATCCGGGGCAAAAGAACGATCTCGATTCGTTGTGCAAACGCTATAGCGTTGACAACTCCAACCGAACCCTTCACGGCGCGCTGCTCGATGCTGAAATCCTGGCCGACGTCTATCTCGCGATGACGGGTGGACAGACTGCGCTCTTTCAGGAATCAAGTGAAAAAACCTCGTCCAGCACCTTCCAGACATCCGGTCAGCGCGCCATTCGGCGATTGGATGCCGATCGATCGCCGCTGGCCATTGTGCGCGCTACCGCTGAAGAGCTGGCCGAACATGACCGTATGTTGGCTGAGATAGATAAAAAGAGTGGCGGTCAGTGCCTGTGGAAATCGATTGAATCGGCGTCCTGACACCGGTTGGTAACAGCTGATGGGTCGTCAGAAGTAACGCCACTGCAAGTACAGGCTGCTGATGACGATACTCAGCATCATCAGCGGGAATCCCACCCAGAGAAATTTCATGAACCGGATCGGGTAACCGGCGCGCTCGGAGATTCCGGCCACGATCAGGTTGGCGCTGGCGCCAATCAGCGTGCCGTTCCCGCCCAGGCAGGCGCCAAGCGCGAGTGACCACCACAGCGGTTCAATCTGGACGGCGCCTCCATAAACCGGGGCCATAGACTGAATCAACGGGATCATGGTGGCCACAAACGGAATGTTGTCGACAATCCCGGAGGCCAGTGCCGATACCCACAGGATGGCCTGCCCGGTCACCACCAGGTCCCCGCCGGTGAGCGCAACCACGCGGTCGGCCAGCCATTTCAATACACCGGCCGATTCAATGCCATGCACCACGATGAACAGGCCGAGGAAAAAGAATATGGTGACCCATTCCACCTCGCCGAAGGTTTTATGCACCTGCTCGGATTGTCGCTCAGCGTGATGCGCGAAGTTGTCGAGCAGTAGCAACACGGCCGCACCCCCCATGGCGATGGTGGCCGGCTCGATGTGCAGGCTGTGAGCCAGGACGAATCCCAGGATTACCAGTGTCAGCACGAACAGCGACTGCTTGAGCAGGCGGATGTCCGTTATGGCTTCGCGTTCGTTGAACTGCATGACTCGCGCGCGCGCCTCGGCTGTGGCGGTCAGTTTGCGTCCCCAGAGAAAATAGATCGGGATCAGTGTAATGAACAGCACCAACACGGCCACCGGCGCGAGGTGGATGATGAACTGGTTGAAGCTCAGACCGGTGGCCGATCCGATCATGATGTTAGGTGGGTCACCAATGAGCGTGGCTGTGCCGCCGATGTTGGAAGCCAGAATTTCAGTCATCAAATATGGAAAAGGCTCGACCTTCAGTTCTTCTGTGATCAGCAATGTCACCGGCGCGACCAGCAACACGGTGGTGACGTTGTCCAGAAATGCCGAGAACACGGCGGTAACCAGGGCCAGCATTGCCAGGATGCCCCATGGATTGGCGTTTACCTTCTTCGCCGACCAGACTGCCACATACTGGAACACGCCACACTTGCGGGTAATGGCGACAATGACCATCATGCCGGTGAGTAGCCCGAGCGTGTTGAAGTCAACACCATAGCGCAGCGCCTGCTGCTGGGTGACAACACCGCTCAGAATCATGAGTACAGCACCGAGCAGGGCAATAATGGCCCGGTTCAGACGCTCGGTGATGATAGCGATATAGGTGGCGGCGAAAAGCGCCAGCGACAGCCAGAACGGGTCGAGCCCGAAGATGGCGTAACGGACGGAATCGTGCATCTCAGCCGGTGCGGCCCGTCAGATGGGTAAGCATTTCCCAATAGGTCACAATCCCCAACAGCCGGCCGGTGACCGGGTCGGCCACCGGCAGGCTGTGCCGGTGACGATGAAGGAGCAGGAGCGTTTCCTGCAGGCTCTTATCCGGCGTCAGCGGGACAAGCGCCGTGTCCATGAATGCCGTTACCGGTTCCGGGAGTCGTTGCGCAAGTCGATCTTTCAGCGTGTCGAGGCTGTCGTGGACAAAGGTGAGATCGGTCAGACCGCTGCCCTCATTCAAGGTCGCGGCCCGCGGCAGTAGTACTCGGACCAGGGTATGAATCCCGAACAGGCCACGGTACACGTGCTGGTTGTCGACCACCGGGATGGACTTGATGCGATGCTGAAACAGAATATCCAGGGCCTGCGAGAGCGTTGCCGTGTCGCGAACCGTGAACGGGTTCAGCAGCATGACAGTTTGGCAGGTCATGGAATAGTCCTCTGGATCCGGCAGGGTTCAGGTTTGGCCATGAGGAAAATAAATTTGGTGGGCGATGCAGGGATCGAACCTGCGACACCTGCCGTGTGAAGGCAGTGCTCTACCGCTGAGCTAATCGCCCAAAGCGGCCGAATTTTACGCTTTTCCCGAGGCCGCGGTCAATTTGAGGCCGGGAGCTGTATCGGGGTAAGCCGTGAACAAATTGACCGTTCTTGACGAGGGTCGTACACGCTCTAGCCAGAGCGCGCGCCTCACGGCAAACGGGAAGAACATCAGCACTGGCCAAATGAGGACCAGTAACGACTATCGTTATCTTCGCTGCAAAACGTTTCTACAGAAATGACGTTGGTGAAGCAGACTAGAAGAATTGCGGGAGGATACGAAACTGGGTGTTGTATGCACGATTTGAAAAGCTTGGTATGCACGTGCATAGGTGTGTCGATGAGGTCGCAGTCACGAGCCGGCACGTGGTCGGCTGGTCAGAAGACTTTTCCGCTACGCGTGTATGTGGCAAGCAGGAACATGGCCGCGTTCCAGGATTGCCCGGGCATGCCGCGCGCTTCACCACTCTCGCCGTGTAACCATTCGTTGAACTGCCAGTTATTGATCCGGTTGGCTTCAGCAAGCTGTTCAAGAGCCTGAGTGGCCTCGGACTGTTTACCGAGCGCCATGAGCGCCATGACCCAGAAGCCTCCGATGAATGGCCAAACGCCACCGTTGTGATAATGGTATTCGATATTCTGGCGATGGCGTGTCATGTATGCACGCCACAGCGGATCGTCACGACGGATTGGATCGAGCACGGCGCGCATGGGGTAGGGCCTGTCGGCGTGGCCTTGCTTCAAGGTGCGTATGATGCGATTAGCGTGGACATTGCCGGCCAGGCCGAACAGGATGGCCAGCAGGTTTCCGAGGACATCGCCTTCGTCGCCGAAGAACGAGAAGTTCACGAAACTCAGGTACAGCTCGCGATGATGGACATTCTGGCGCGCATAGTGCATGAGCAGGCGAAGGCGTCGGTATTCAGGCAAGTCGCGGCCATAGGGATGGAACAGGTGATTGAAGTGATGGCGGGTCTCCTGTGCATGAGCAAGCCCGTAGCGGCGCTTGACCTGATACCACAGGGCGTTGCTATACAGCACGAAACCGGATCGCGGCATAATGTCGGCCCAATCGCTGGCTTCATTCTGTTGCAGCAAATGCAGGCGTGGATGTTCCTGGCAATAAAGCCAGTGCAGTGCACGTGTTACATGCTCGGATAGACCATCACGCAACCGGGTGCCGGCATGACGATCCATGAAGTCGAGCGCCACCAGCCACCAGAGAGTGGCGTCGATGCATCCCAGGTACCAGAAGTCGCCCTCGGCACGCAACGTATCGACATACTTGGGGATCTGACCATTGCCAGCCTGATGTGCGGCCAGTGTGCGCAGTCCGTGCTCAGCGCCATCACGCAATGTGTCGTCCCCGGATACTGCCATGGCCAGTGCGCAGATCGCCGCATCGCGACCGAATATGGAATGGTATTGGCGGTTACCGGCTGCAGGATCGACGCTGGCGGCGGCAATGCCCTGTGAAGTGAGATTATGTCGCAACAGATAGAGTGCCTGTTCCCGGCACGGTTCAATCTGGCTGGTGTTGTCTGGAACAGGTGGCGATTGTGGAGTCATACAGAAGTATTTGCATCCTGCACGAACAGGGCCAGGGAACGTGTCTGCAGCGGATAGGGCAGGTCCGGCGACAATCCAGCCCTCTGGTCGCGCACAGTCTCGATGGTATCGAACAGGCGTCGCCAGAGTTGGCCATGGTCAATCTTCGGCAGCATGAAGGGAACGGCATCATGATGAGCATTGAGCAAGAGCAGAAAAATTTGGTCGTACAGAGGCCGGCCACGGGCATCGAGGTCGGGCAGGGCAAACCGTGCCGTTTCACGCCGGCACTCGGGATCGAACAGGCCCAGTTCGACACGTTCGGCGTATTCCGAGAACAGGGCAAAGCTGACGCCTTCGCCGTCCCAACTCGCTCCCAGCGGATAGGGTTTTCCGGACTGGTTCGTGCAGCCGTTCGACATGGGACCTCAGGATTTTGATTTCCGGCCCGAGACCAGCCGGTCAAGCGTCGACGCCGCCCATTTTTGACCGCCGAGGCCGAAGGCAATTGACAGTGCTAGCACCAGCCCGCTGAGCAGGATCAGAAAGCTCAGGCGAATAATGTCACCACCGATATTCACCTGGTCGAGTGCAATGACGACGACAAAGACGATGACCGCGTACAGCGTAATACGGCTGAGGATGTCGGCGTCCTGGATCCCGACGTTCTTGCAGTAGGTCGAGACCGAGGTGGCGAGAAAGCGCGCGAAATAGGCGCCAAACGCCAGGATCAATACGGCGACGAAGACTTTCGGAATGAACAGCACGACACGACCGATTAGGTCGGTGACGTACGCGAGGCCCAGCGTATTGAACGCTACCATCAGCGCCGCCAACACCACCAGCCAGTAGAGGATCTGGGCCAGCAGACCGGAGGTGTCGGCTTTCAATCCGCCATGTTTGAGAAAGTCGTCGATACCGGCACGATCAGTGAGTATATCGAAATTGACGGCTTTGAGGCTGCGCACCACGGCAAAACGCACGACTTTGGCGATCAACCAGCCGGCAATCAGGACGACGACGGCCAACGCCAGCTTCGGCAGGAATTCACCAATCTGAATCAGAAACACCCGCAACGGTTCCAGTGCCAGGTTTACCTGTTCCATGTTGCCTCCTTGTGGTTAACGGTGTGAAACGGTGTCCCGGAAGTGGATCCGGAACCGGTGAAACAACACAATGGTCAGCCACCGGCGGGAACCAGTGCAAGCAGGCCACGCAACGGGATCGAGACCCAGTTCGGGCGATTGGCGAGTTCGTACCGCACTTCGTACAGTGCCTTCTCGATCATGAACAGGTCAATGAGATTCTCCGCCGGTGTCCAGTCGGGAAACAGACCGCCGGCGCGCGCGGTCTCGGCATAGCTTGCGACGAATGCGCGACGTACCTCCGTTTCCCAGTCACGGGCTTCATGTTCCAGGAATTCATGTTGCTCGGTGCGATTCTCGGTCTGGCGCGCCACCGCGGTGGCGGCGGCATAGCTGAACGAACGCAGCATGCCCGCGACATCACGCAGCGGCGAGTGTTTGCGGCGGCGTTCGTCAAGCGGTCGGGCCGGCTCGCCCTCAAAATCGATAATCGTAAAATCATTGTGGGTAAGCAGTACCTGACCGAGATGGTAGTCGCCGTGATATCGGGTCTTCACTCCGGACGGATGTTCCGGGATCAGGCGATCGAGTTGTTCCTGCAGCACATGGCGCGCGTCGATCAGGCTGTCGGCCTTGGCGACATCGGCTGCGCCCAGCAGATCGCGGCGTGTGGCCAGCAATTCAAGTGTACGCTTGGCATCCTGCGCGATGCTTCGCCCCCAGACCGAGAGGTCGTGTCGGGACACCGGTTCCGGGGCAAAATCCGGATTGTCAGTTGGCGCGGCGAGCGCCAAGTGCAGCTCGGCAGTACGCCGGCCCAGCGTCCGTACCAGGGCCAGGTAACCGCCATGGGCATCGGGAGTCGCCGGGCCGGAATCCGTGCGGCGGTTCTCAAGAAAGCGTTCCAGGTAGTCGAGCGTGTAGCTCCAGCCGTCACCCTGATTGACGACATACGCCTGCAGGATCGCGAGTGTCGTCGCGGTGTGACCGGGGCGGTGATACTCGATGGCGCCGGCTACCGGCACGATATTCGCGAACCGCGCGGTTTCGGTGAGAAAGCACCCGATCTCAAATTCCGGATTAATTCCGGCCTGCGCCCGGCGATAGGCCTTGAGGAACAGGGATTCGCCCAGCCGTATCGTGGTATTGCTGCCATGGGCGCCGGTCAGACGGATGTCCAGCGTACCGGTGTCGCCCGCCAGCCGATCGAATTCGCGGGTGGTGATGAACCGGATTGTCCCGTGCGCGGTGGTAATCGTGCGTTTCTCGTGAATACTGTCGATCAGATGCTGGCAGAATTTCTCATCGGCGAACGCATCGCCGAGCACGCCCACTTGGGATTGCTGGCGCACACGCGCCACACCGACCGGGAGCAGGGCGCGCAGCGCCTCCTCGTCGCCGCTTTCCCAACGTAGAGACAGTGGAACGAAATACGTTGCGGGTGCGGCACCCTCGACGGTCACCAGTGTCATCAGCCAGCTGCCGGGCGGACTCGACAGCTCGACGTGATCCGTGAGCGCGGTCCGGGTAATTGGCTCGCCCTTGGCGGCGTACCAGCGTTGCCCGGTGAGAAAGCGTGGCAGGGCGTCGCGCTCCAGCTGGTCGCGTACGCGCTCGGCCATGCCAATGCGCCACGGCACGACGCGGTCACGGAAAAAACTGTTCCAGCCGTCGAACAGCACCAACATCGGCAATTCTTCTGGCGGCAGTCGTTCTTCGTGCCAGGTTGGTACCTCGCCGCCCTTTTCGAGACGGAACCAGAAGAAGCCGTGGCCGTGCAGGGTGAGCAGGTAGGGTAGCTCGCCGATCGGCGGAAAGGTGGTGCGCCCCATGAGTTCAATCGGCACGCGTCCCTTGAAGCGCGCCAGATCAAGCTCGACCGGTTGGGCGCTGCGCGAGAGGTTGGCCACGCACAGGATCGCTTCATCTTCGAATTCGCGCAGGAACGCCAGGATCTTGCGATTACCGGGTCGCAAGGACGTGAATCGTCCGCGCCCGAGCGCGCGGGTGGACTTGCGTACCGCCAGCAGCCGCCGCATCCAGTTGAGCAGTGACGATGGTTCACGCAACTGGGCCTCGACGTTGACTGCCTCATATCCATAAATCGGGTCCATGATCGGTGGCAGGAACAGGCGTTGCGGGTCGGCGCGCGAGAATCCGGCGTTGCGGTCCGGGCTCCATTGCATGGGTGTGCGCACGCCGTTACGGTCGCCAAGGAAGATGTTGTCGCCCATGCCGAGTTCGTCGCCGTAGTAAATGATCGGCGCGCCGGGCATGGACATCAGCAGGCTGTTCATCAGCTTGATGCGGTCGGGGTCGTTCTCCATCAGTGGTGCCAGTCGACGGCGGATGCCGAGATTGAGGCGCGCGCGCGGGTCAGCGGCATACATCTGGTACATATAGTCGCGTTCCTTGCTGGTCACCATTTCCAGTGTCAGCTCGTCATGATTGCGCAGGAAGATCGCCCACTGGCAGGTTTCGGGGATATCCGGAGTCTGGGCCATGATCTCGGTGATCGGATGGCGGTCTTCCTGGGCGATGGCCATGTACATGCGCGGCATCAGCGGGAAGTGATAGGCCATGTGACATTCATCGCCGTTGCCGAAGTAGTCGCGCACGTCCTCCGGCCACTGGTTCGCCTCGGCGAGAAACATGCGGTTCTGGTAGTGGCTGTCGACCACGGCGCGCATCTGGCGAATCACTTCGTGGGTCTCGGGCAGGTTTTCGTTGTTGGTGCCATCGCGCACGCACAGGTAGGGAATGGCATCGAGCCGCAGCCCGTCGACACCGAGATCCAGCCAGAAGCGCATGACGTGCGTCACAGCCTTCACCACTTCCGGATTGTTGTGGTTCAGATCCGGCTGGTGCGAGAAGAATCGGTGCCAGTAGTAGGACTTCGCGGTGTCGTCCCAGGCCCAATTCGATTTCTCAGTATCGGTGAAAATGATGCGGGTCTCGGGAAACTTCTTGTTGGTATCGCTCCATACGTAAAAATTACGTTTGGCAGAATCGGGTGGGGCAGATCGCGCCGCCTGGAACCACGGGTGCCGGTCGGAGGTATGGTTGATCACCAGTTCAGTAATGACGCGCAGTCCGCGACGGTGCGCCTCGTGCACGAACTGCTGGAAATCCTCGCGNNAGTCCGGCGAAGTCGCCGATACCGTCGTTGTTGCTGTCGAAAAATGTCTTGACGTGCACCTCATAGATGATCGCATCCAGATACCAGAGCGGATCGTCTGCCAGGGAAGGGGCGCTATTGTCGAGGTGTTCAGTCACGCGACGGTCTCACAGGTAATAATCAAAATCGTGTTCACGATGCACCCGCCGGCGTAGACGGAAGATGTGCGCCGGCGCCGTGGCGGGATCCAGCTCCACATAGTTGCGCGCACCGTCCCACAGATAGCGTGCGTCACTCAGCAGGTCGTGCACCTGATACGGCCGGTCCGGCTCGACGCCGAGAAACTCAAGCGGCAACTCCAGCCAGCCGGACTGACGGTGAAACGGATCGAGGTTCACGACCATCACCAGGATATCGCTTCGGTCCTCAGTAGACTTGCTGTAACACAGGAGCTTGTCATTGCCGATGTTGTGAAACTGCAGGTTCCAGTCATGCCGCAGGGCCGGATTTTCGCGGCGGATGCGATTCACGCGGGCGACAAAGTCACGCAGACTGTCCGGCCGTTCCAGGTCCCAGCGGCGTACCTGGTATTTTTCCGAATCGCGGTATTCCTCGCTGCCAGGCTCACGCGGCTCGTGGTCAGCGAGCTCAAAGGCCGGTCCATAGATCCCGTAATTGGCGGCCAGTGTGGCCGCCAGCACCAGCCGCACGGCAAACGCCGGGCGACCGCCAAATTGCAGGTACTCGTGCAAAATATCCGGAGTGTTTGGCCAGATGCTGGGCCGGAAGTATTCGCGCCCGAAAAGCTGGTTGAGTTCAGTAAAGTACTCAATGAGCTCGCCCTTGGTATTGCGCCAGGTAAAGTAGGTATACGACTGGGTGAAACCGAGTTTAGCCAGGCGGTGCATGACCTTCGGCCGGGTAAAGGCTTCTGCCAGGAAAATCGCTTCCGGGGCATCGCGTTTGATGTCGTTGATCAGCCATTCCCAGAAGCCAAACGCCTTGGTGTGCGGATTATCGACGCGGAAGATCCTGACGCCCTGATCGATCCAGAATCGAACAATCCCGTTCAGTTCCTGCCACAACTCGGGCCAGGCCTCGGATTCGAAGTCAAACGGATAGATATCCTGGTATTTTTTCGGCGGGTTCTCGGCGTATTGAATGCTGCCGTCCGGACGGCGCCGGAACCATTCGGGGTGTTCCCTTATATAAGGATGGTCCGGGGAGCACTGGTACGCCAGGTCGAGCGCCACATCGAGGCCATGCTGCTTGGCCGTCTGGACGAATTTCCGAAAATCGGCAAGTGTGCCGAGCGCCGAATGCACGGCCGTGTGCCCACCGTCGGGTCCACCGATGGCCCAGGGACTGCCGACGTCGTCGGGGGTGGGCACCAGGTTGTTATTGCGGCCCTTGCGGTAGGTGGTGCCGATCGGATGGATCGGCGGCACATAAACCACATCGAACCCCATGGCGGTGACGTAAGCCAGCAATGGCTCGCAGTCCGAGAACCGGCCGTGTTCGCCATTTCCGCAGGATCGGGGGAAGAATTCATACCAGGCACCATGACGGGCGCGCTCGGGATCGACGACGACGATCAATTCCTGGCTGGCG
>DKBE01000002.1 GCA_002451085.1 Proteobacteria bacterium UBA6908
ACAGCCATTTATCGAGGCGAAGGGTACTCGTCTGGGATTCGGTAGCAACCATATCCTGCCTTTTACGATTCAGTACGATGGTGGCTCAGTCCGTTTCGTGCCACGGAATCCATCTCTGTCGAATACACCGTGGCCTTCGCCAGCCTTCACAAATCCTGCTTACGGATCGCCGGCTCAATGTGTATGACACTCTGTCCGTCGCCAAGCCACAGCTGCCCTTCCTGAATGGTGCATTGCAGCTGCATGGTGCGCTGGGCCAGTGCCGCGAGTGCACGGCTGGCGTCGTAGGACAGATTCACCACCGTCAGGTTATCGAACCGCGCCAGCAGCTCGCGATTTTGCTCCCACCACAAGTCCGCACCGCGGCCGCCGTAGTTGTACACCCACACCCGGGTGGCGCGTTTGCAGGCCTTGCGCAGGCGCTTTTCGTCCGGCTGGCCAACTTCAATCCAGAGCTCGACCGTACCGGTCAAGTCCTTGCGCCACACATCAGGCTCGTCCTCGGCGCTTAATCCCCGGCCGAATTCCAGTGCCTCGTGCGCGTGCTGGGCGTACGCCAGTAGCCGCACCATCATGCGCTCGTCGGTTTCGGATGGATGACGGGCGATTGTGAGCGCATGGTCCGCGTAGTAGTGACGGTCCATATCGGCAATCTGCAGTGTTACTTTGAAAATAGTCGCGTTCGAGGCCATCGCATCAATTCATGGAACGTTTAATGGCCACCGACATGAAGTGTCGCCCCGTGAACGGGCCCGTTTACAGGCGGATAAAGTCCTTGCTTGTATAGCCGCGCATGCGTGCGCACACCTCATAGCCCTCGCGCGAACCCTCATCGTTGGTGTTCCCTTCAATGGTTTGAAACATCCCCCTGTCAAAGGCCGTGACCAGACCCGCGTGCGTCCAGTCACTATTTGACCGGCGCACGAGAAAAATGCTCGCTGTCGGCAATTCCCCGGTGGTTATCGATCCATTACGCAGATCGGCCTCGCGGACAAAGAAATCGGCATTCTGGGCCTGTGCCGCCAGCGAGTCACACGAAACCGATCCGGGGATCGGCATGGGCACGCCCAGGGACTGGGCCGCCTGTTTCATGACAAAGGTCACAAACCCGGCGCACCACGGCCACTCACTGCCTTCATGGCCGTCCATGTACAGACGCACCCACGGCCCGCAATTCTGGCCACCAATTTCCAGAGGGTGCTGGGCCAGATGCCGCCTGGCATAGGCCAACGTCAGATCCGCGAATGACCGTCGCCCGGCCGAGAGGGGGGCAAGCACCGAGCGCAGCGGAGCCACCAGCGCTTCGTAGGTTTTACGGCCCACCGCCCCATCCTCCTTCAGGCGGTTTTTACGCTGGAACTCGCGCACCGCTGCCTGTGTGGCCGAGCCGAAATCACCATCGACCACTACACGCAGGCCATGCAGGCACAACCACTCCTGGATGTTGTAGACGGTGCCTTTGCGATCACCACGCCGCAATGCTCTGGTCAGCTCCAATTCGCGGCGAATCCATGGCGACACCGACTGGGTATGATTGATTAGAACACCCATGAGACCTCCCTGTGTGGAAAGATGGTTTAACTCCGCAGCACACCGCTATTTCAAGTATCTGTTGAACGCGTCGTCAGGTCATTACCTGCTCTTTTCGGTAACCACTTTACCGCCTCCTTTTACAGAGTGGTCGACCTGCTCCTTGTGACGATCTTCGCCAGACAAATAAACGGTCTTGCCTCCGTTCTCGACCTGGGTACCTCGAACATCCGTCTTGACAACAGTTGTTGATCCATCTTTCTCTTGGATGGTCGTTATCTTGTCCGCATTCGCGTTTTGCAGTGCAAACCCCAACATCATCGCAACAACCGCAAGTGTAGAGTTTTTGAGCATCATTCCTGGCTCTCCTGGCTGAAAAGCGGATGGAGCTGCATCACGTTATCCGGAGTTTGAATCGTGAAGATTTAACACCGATACCCCGGTTTGGATCAGATTATTCCTTAATATATGCAATTCTTCCTGTCTGGCCAGATTTTTGTGCAATAGCAGGTAAAGCCCTGCGGTTTTGCATGCATGATCTACTTCTTGCCTGCCGTGACAGCTTGCGCTGCCTGATGGAAGCGCTCGATGCTGCTGCGATGATCCTGGTACTCCCCTCTGCCCATCGCGATCTCGGCATCGTAAGCCGCCAGAAAGCCCTTGTTGGCCCGAGCCACGCCATTCTGATCTCCGCTCTTCGTGGCGATCTGGTGCTCGAGCATGAAACCGAGCAAATGGTTCGGGGCCACTTTCCGCAGCAGGTCGATCTGGGCGCGGGCTTTTTTCGTGTTGCCCGTTACCAGGTGAATCAGGGCCACATGGTAACGGGCGTCGTTGTCCAGCGGACCCGCGCGGTCATAAGCCTGGATGGCCATCGGTGCGAACCGCAAAGCCTCCTGGGTATCGCCGTTTTCGCTTGCGGTCATCACCCGGTTATATAGCCGGTCTGCCGCCTCGCGCGGTGACATGCTGGAAAGGTCGGGCGGCTGGCCCGGCGCGGACAATGCCGAGGGCGCCGATTGTGAGAACCGTACCGGTACGGGGGGCACGTCATTGCCGCCCCGATCAAACCAGGACATCAACGAAAAGACCAGGGAAAACGCCGCCAAACCGATGGCGACCCATGGCACTATCGTTTGCACTTTCGATGATTGGTTAGGCACCACGGCAGTGAAGGATGCACCGCACGCGTGGCACGCGCGCGAACCGGGTTTTACATTCGCGCCACAGGAGGGGCACGTGGCCACGATCGGCGCCCCGCAGTGGCTGCAGAATTTACCCGAGGCGGATTTTCCACAACCCGGGCATTGAATTGTTTTGGCTTCCATTGTCATCCCTTCCGTTTGTTATGAATTGTCGACACGTGAGTCCGCCAGGAACCAAAACCGTGGTGAGATCCCAACCGTGCCGGTTTCAGTGAATGCTGCAATCTGATCCGTTGTTTGCTTCCTGCTTGGCCGGTTCCGCTCTTGTTGTGTCGTGGCATTGTGCGCCAAGGTGGCGGATTTCAACAAGGGAGGCATTGGATGGCCACTGCGTGATCCCCTGTCTCCCGGCACTGCGGCCGTTGGCGAGCGCTTGTTCGTACACCCGGAGTCTGGCCGGAAAGCACAGAAAAGCGGTGCTATACCACGCCGGAGTCTGGCCCCTGTTGACTGACGTTCCTTTGCTGTCTAAGTTGGCCCCACCAGCAGTCATCAGCCGGGGGTGGGTATGGCGATGGACAGCGTTCAATCCAGGACTTCGGACCGGATCGAGCTACGGGTCGTGCAATCAACGCCGACGGCGCTGGACTCCTGGATGACGATCAGCAATGAAGCCCACGTCCTCAGTTTTCCCGTGCACACCCAGCTCGGCATGCCAATCAAGGCCATTGTCGGCCATGACACGGTTTCACTCCGCGAAGGCAAACTGTTCATCCACGACGGCGGTCGCACCTCGGCCAAGGTGTCAAAGAAGCCGTCCTATGGACTGGTGCTCTACAACGCCAACGTCGATGTCGACATGGAGGCACGGGAACAATTTCACGTGCGGCTGTACATCCCGACGGAACGCTATAACGAGATCTGGGATTTGGCGGCACGCGGCCACCTGCCACAGCTGATCACACTGCAGGTCAAGGGGCTGGAGGGTGACGCCGAATGGAATGTGACCGATTCCAGCTCGTTACTCCTGATTGAGGAGTTCTCCTTCAGTTTCCCGATCGGCTCGTAGGTTATGCTGATGAGCCGCCTTGTTCATTCCACTGGCTGATTGAAGTTTATGACTTTTGCCCTGCCTGCCTGATACTGGTGCCCGACACAAGCGAAGGCCAGGGAAAGCGGATTGCACGATCTCGGTCCATATCGCCCCCTTCGACACAGCGTTTGATCTCGATCATTGAAATCGTACAACTGGTTGGCCCAGAGTTTTCCCAGGAAATGAGCATTATCATCAGAATAAGAGAATCGACGTGATACAAATGGCTGAAAAAATGACATCGGGAAACACACGTAGTTTCACCTTGGTTGCACTTGCCTGCTTGATACTGCTCTTGCCGGCAACGGTAGCCCTTGGAAAGGATTCGACAATCGATACGGATCCGCTGCGACCGGCCGACACTTCAAGTCCACGCGCTACGTTGAGCACCTTCCTGGCCGATTCCAGTCTGGCCATTGAAGACCTCCGCCAGAACCGGGCAAACGAAAAGACCTATCGGGCCTTTCTGCGCGCCAGCCAAACACTCGATTTTAGCGCCACCCCGGAAGGAGATTCCTGGTTTGTTCGCAATCGGTGCATCGCACAGTTGCAGGAGCTGCTCGCCCGCATCGAACTGCCGCCGGTCAACAAGATTCCCGGCGATCGTGAGGTGGCCGATCACGCGATCACGCAATGGATTATTCCCAATACTGCCATCACGATCTCCAGGGTGACCCGGGGTCCGCGGACCGGTCAGTATCTGTTCTCCGCCGACACGGTACAGGCACTGGACATTCTTTACCGGCAGGTGAAGCACCTGCCCTACCGGCCAGGTGCGACCCCCGGCATGTATGAGGACCTGGTGAGCGCCAATTCCACGATTCAGGCCCAGGAACAGCAGCTGCGCAACCGCCTCAAACCGGTCGACACATCCAGTCCGCGATCGACCCTCGAAGGTTTTCTGGACAACGTGAATCGCGCGTACACGCTGGTGTCGCAGACCCATGACGCACTGCAGGCCACCCCGCCAACGATGACGTCGATGCANNCCCACGGCACAAATGGTGGAGGCCGCCCGCAAGGAGGCGGCCAGCCAATTTCCCCAATCCAGGACACCTTACCGCTGGACATTGCCGAATACCCAAATCGAAATCATCGAAGTCCTGGACGGAGAACGACAAGGTCAATTTCTGTTCAGTGCGGCCACGATCAGGCGGATCGGCGAAATTTACCAAAAAGTGAAGGACCTTCCCTATCGTCAGGCAAAGTTCGGTGGAACAGAACTGGAGCATCTGTCCCCGGGGTTGTCACCGGGTTTCTATGAGAATTACATTGCCTCATCCGGTTATCTGGTACCGCAGGCACATGTCCTGGGTCGCCTGATCGATACGCTACCTGGCTGGTTCAAGGCCGAGTACGCCAGACAAATGGTTTGGCAGTGGACTGGTCTGATTCTTTCGTTCCTGCTAACGGCCCTCATCGTCTATGTTGCCTACCGTCGCATCAACCGCCTGGCCAATCACGCGAGAGCACCATCGCAGGATTGGCTCAAGGTTCTCATGGCTGTCATGGTCCTCGTGATCGTCTGGACGATGAACGCCTTCGTCGAATATGGTCTGAAATTTACAAGCAGTGTTCAGGCCATCGTAACCACCGTCATTGCGACGACTCTATATGTATTGACGGCATGGCTGGCCTTCGTGTCTTGCAAGGCGATTGCGGAAACGGCCGTCGCCACACCACACCTGCGGGACAAGACGTCGGAATCCGCCCTGGTGAGAATCGGAGCCTGGGTGATCGGCTTCCTGATCGCGATCTGGATTGTCATTGTCGGCATTCGGTCGCTGGGCGCAGATCTTATCCCGCTTCTGGCCGGCCTTGGCATAGGCGGCTTCGCCGTGGCCTTGGCCGCGCAGAGCACAATCGCCAATTTCATTGGCGGCCTGATCCTGCTCGCCAACAAACCCGTTCAGGTCGGCGACTTCTGCCGTTATGGCGAGGACCCCTCCGCCGATTGGCTGCGCATCGGCACCGTCGAGGAGATCAACTGGCTTTCCACACGCATCCGGGGGATCGATCGGACGGTCACCACGATCCCGAATGCCGCATTCGCCAGCATGCACATCGTCAACCTGACCAAGCGCGATCTACGCCTGGTGAAGACCGTGTTGCAACTCCGCTACGAAACAACGCCTGAGCAGATGCGCTACATCCTCATGAAGTTGCGCGAACTGTTCCTCGGACACCCCAAGGTTGCCCCCGAACCGGCGCGCGCCCGCTTTATTGGCTATGGAGCCTACTCCAAGGACGTCGAGATTTTCTGCTACTTGATGTGCAGGGAGCACGACGAATTCCTGGCCATCCAGGAGGACCTGTTGTTGCGGATCGAGGAGACCATCAAGGAGGCAGGTAGCGGATTCGCCTTCCCCTCACAGACTGCGTATTTGGCACGCGACGCCGGACTGGACGACAAGCGTCGCGACGAAGCAGAAACCAAAGTCGGGCATTTGCGGTTTGCCGGCAAGCTGCCGTTCCCCGAGTTCGATGAAGAGGAACGCCAACAGCTGAAGGACATCCTCGACTATCCACCCAAGGGCTCGCCGGATTACCGGCCCCACGACGAATCAACAGACCCGAAGCCAGAAAAGTGAATCTTCGCGACCTAACACTACTGCAGTTCGTCTGCTCTCAACTGCTCGACCGTACAACCGAGAGCGCACGATTCAGTTTGTCAGGACTGTGATCATCGGTGCCTGGCGACATGGTGGCAACGCAAACGATTCCCAGGCCAACAACACCATTTCAACCTACTGCGCAGTTCGTTCGGCTATATCGCCGTCAGCGAAGCACGACGTAGAACATGAAACCACTCGTCAATGAGTTGAAGGCACCGTGGGTGTTGTTCTTGTTCACTTCGATATCCAGGCTGTTTCGGTTGTAACCGAATCCGAAACCAACGTGCTTAAAGGTCTGATGCTCGATAGCGATCGAAAAATCGTTCAGGGACCCGCGGTATTCGTCCACTTTATCGAGGAAAAACAACTCGTACTTGCCACGCACCCACCACTTGGGTGACAGCGCATAGTCCAGCCGGAAACCGAATACCGGTAGTGGTGCCGTGGTGGAGGCAGCTTCCGCCAGGCCGAGACCGGCTGCCTCCAATGTGGCTTTGAGCTGTGTCACATGCAAGCCAAGCGTCAGGCCCGTTTCGATCTCCGGGGTGCGATAAAACGAATAGGTGTACGCGAGTTTAGTGACTCCGGTCGAGAAACTACTGTTAATGCTGGAGCCTGCCGGGAAATTCACATCTCCATAATTTAAATCGCGTTGGGTCACCACCTGGCCATCACGATCAATGCTGTAATAGCTGAAATCGACACGATGCTTTTGAGCAAACCGATAGTAGCCATCGATGCGCGGCGCCACCAGCGTGGTGTCTCCCCCGAGGTCACGCTGCCAGTCGATACTGGTGCCGATATTCACTGGACCAACACTTTGGTCAAGCCGAATCTGGCCATTGGTGCGCGTTACAAAGTACCCGCCGGCCGAAAGGCTAAAGCGATCATTTTCACCGCCTTCGTCCGCCATTGCGGGGGTGATGCCCAGCAACGACATGGGGATGGCCATTGCCGCAAACAAATTCCGATTTATGTTCATGATGTACCTCTGCGATGGGTGCGGATCATTCGATTTCACGTCGTTCGTAAATGACTCTTAGCCTATTTTTCTGACACGCCTTTTGTCTACTACTTTCAAGATCTACATGCCTACAAACTGTATGAACAGGCTGGTTTTCCAGCCAAATTGATCGGAACGGTTCCCGTGCCACGAGTTGAGGCAGGATTGCGGGTTCAAAATGCCTCACCAATCTTGAAATAGACAGCCCGGTCGTCTGAACTAATGGCGAAATCAAGCGCGAGATTGAGTGATTTTTCCCTGGTGGCCTGCCAGCGCACACCGGCTCCGTAACTGATGATGGTACGGCTGTCCGACAACCCGCTGAATGAATCGGCGAACCAGCCGGCTTCGGTAAACGCCACGACGCCCCAGCGTTCGGCGAATTTGTGACGTGCCTCGGCATGTACCGACAGGGTTTGACTATCCAGGTATCGATCGCGCGAAAAACCGCGCATGGCCAGCGTGGACAAAAAGAAGAACGGCGCATCCTCGCTGGAGACTTCCCATCGTGTACGCATGGCCAGTGTGGTTTGGTTGTTTAGCGGGAGGTAGTAATTGTATGTCGTCAATGCTTTATTGAACTCAACGTCACCTCCCCAGGTATCGCTAAAGTTGGTCCACGAGAACTCAAATAGCTGGCCGCGTTTCGGATTGTAGTTGTCGTCGCGACTGTCGTAAGTCAACAACATTCCAAGTCCAGCAGCCCGAATGGGGACGTTGATTACCGTCGGTGGCAACCCTGGGAACAAACTGTTGAGATCGAAAATACTCTCGGTCCGCGTATAGAGGTACTTCAACCCTGCATACCAGTAATCGGTGTATGGCAACCGTACCTGAAACTGCGAGTACAGTATCGAGATGCCAAGTGAATAATCCAGTGCCCTGTTCCCCGCCGGATAGCCACCGATGCCATAAAAACGCAGCTTCATTTCGCCCTCGCCAACAAACCCGGTAAACCGATAACGACCGTTATCCCAGGAATCGTTGTGAAAACCTCCCGCAAACCAGCTGCCGGTGTTCGTGTACATGGCACCCAGACCACTGGTCGAATTCGGCGCCCCGTCTTCACTGAGACGTTTTGGGTGCAGATACATCACGGCCAATTGCAGGCCCGTCCCCAGCGTAGGGTTAGAAACCGGGATCGGCACGGCCACCCAGTTGCCACGCCGAGGACCGATCTGGCTTCCTTCTCGGGCTTCTTTGACCAGGTCATCAGTTTCCGTCTGGGGATCGGCAAATGACGGCAGCGGTAGCCACAGCACGGCGAAGAGTAAGCACCATCCGCCAAGAAACCATCCGCCATCCTGGAGGGAGTCGCTCGAGGACCGGTAATATCTATTTTTTCGACGGCGCATGTTTATGCTCAAGTTATACGGCATGACGTCTGCTTGTGCCGCTGACAGGGCCGGAACAATCAGGACGCCGTGGCGCCGACCTTTATTCTGGGCTGACCAGATATCTTCCGCAGCTTCTCAAATAACGGCTTGGTATCGAACCTGGTTCGTCGTCTGCCGGACGAGTATTATCCAGAAACGAAATTCCTGTCCAGTTTTCATCACTGAGTCGAATGGCTCATATCATCGTGATAACTGTTATCGCGAAATATCTGGCGTGCAAGGGTCCGTCAATCAGTAGGTTGGAACCGTGATCACCGGCGCCTGCCGCTCGGCCGAACCTCTCTCCGTAAATGAGAACAATGTCATCATGAACTGCAACGACGCCTTGGAGACCAGGTCCGTATCGGCGACCCAAAACCAGCGGCCCCGGTAGGATACGGCCACATGAGCGTCATCGGGCGGCGTGTCGCCGTTTTGCACCTTAATCAGGCGCGAAACGGGAGTATCACGGCCAGTCATCGACACCGCGCGCGTGGCCCGTACCCGCCCTTCATCAACATCGTTTTTCGGTACATCGATGTCCGCCGCATATTCGGTCATGATCTGCGACATGCTCCGGGTAATGATTGCGATCTCGGTATTGCTCCTGCCTTCGACGCCAAACACCACGGTGAACACGTTCGCCTTGGCATCGAGGCCAAGCAACTGCCTGAACCGGGCGGCCTTCTCTTGCGCCTCCCGGCTGGTGACCGGTTTGAATACAACCTTGACGTCGTGCTTCTCTTCATCCCGATCAATGCGATAAAAAAGTACCCCGAGCGCCTGAAGATCACGCATTAAGGCCATGATCTCAACGAATGCGGGATTTGCGTCAGCGGCCGTCAGGAAGCCGGTTCGCTGATTGTCGATGCCATTCATGGTCTGTACGCAGATGCGCAATATCAGATCCGTCGGGTAGCCGGATTGCAACAGCAGGAAGACACTGCTAATCGGCAGCGGCCGCAGCACACCGCGACTGTATTTCTCCCCGGTCAGGGGGCTGTACGTGATCGTTGGCCGGTCCGAGTAGGTCCCATTGCCCAGCAACAGATTGTCTTCGGCAAACTTCGGTTTCAGCTCAAAGCCAAGCTGGCCCTCGATGGCATATTGGCTGATGACCGATTCGATATCCATGTAGATCGGTGAATCCAGATACCGTGTCTTAACCAGGTTCAACAACGTTTGGCGCTTGAGGGAATCTGATATCGCAACAACATAGTCGAACCGGTCCCGATTCACGGTGGGTGGGCCAATGCTGGCGCAGCCCGACAACACGATGCACGCCGCCAGTGCCAGAACCGCGGTTCCCCGATGACGTCGCGTCGCTACGAACAACGTTTCCCGAATACCGGCAATGGGACCCATGTTGCACCTCGTCTCGTTATTGTTCCGCATGTTCTTTTTGTCCCTTGACTGGCTCCCACGGCAAATAGTCTATATCACCCAGAGCATGGTGCTCTGTGCCTAGGATGAGCACCACACGCAGACCATCGGTGTAGAAAGGATCACCCGTATAGTTGTATCGGGGTGATTGGCGGTCTGCATATCCGACACCCTTGACGTAGCCTACCGCCCGCAGGCTTTGCGCCGCGGCAATGTCCAGGGAAATATACAGTCGCGCTTCATCGACGATCGGGTCAATCTTGTGAGTAACAAAGGTCTTGCTGGAAAACCGCACACCAATGTCTCGACTGATCTGTCCCACCCAGACATTCTGCCCCGCCAGGGTCACGGGCGCCAGCCACAGACGCAGATGGTTGCGTTCGTCCACGGTGCCGCGCGTCTTTTGCAATGCAATGTCCTGGGGTCGCCCAAAGAGATACAGCGCTGATACCGGCGATGTTCGGTAGCGCGATCTGAACAGGGATGAGACAGCCGTGCGCCAGGCCGTGTCACCACGCAGAGACTCGGTAAGGTCCCAGCCCTGCCGCACCAGGGCAGCCAGCACGCGCCGTCCCTCGCCAACGATCGCCAAATTGAGTGGATCGCCCGGAGTTTTCTGGTCACCCCCCAGTACGCAGCAGGGCAGCTGCTCGAGGTACTGACGCAGCCCCACGAGGTCCAGCTCCCTGAGCTCGCCCGGTTGATACAGCCGGTAAAAGTCGACGCGCTTGAAGTCCGACTCAAAGCCGGGCACCTCCTGCATGAACCCAAACGATCGCACGTCCTTCTTGCCAAAGAGCTCGACGGCAAAGGCTTTGGCCCCGGGATCAAGGTTCGTGTAGACATAGCCCGACACAGTGCTCCGCGGCGGAATCACCACGGGAACATGCATGTCGAGGAACATGTCGATCTTGTCGTCCAGGCTGCCTTCGCCCTCTTCCCGGAACATCCAGGCCAGCTCCGATGGCGAAAAGTAGTTCGGATCGACGCTGAGCACCATCAGATAGAACCCCTTGTCCTCCTGGTTCTCGATCTCCACCCAAACCGGCTGAATTCCCTTCTTCGCCAGTGGCAGGACAAAGCTGCTCTGCGTTTCCAGCGGGCTCAAGGCCACTGCTGACACCCTGACACCACGGTCGGACTGCGATTCGGCTCTGGCGCGGTAATCCAGCGATTCCGTCTGGAGTGGCGCCACGGAGCACCCGACGAGCAGCAGCAGAACAAACAGCAAAACGCCCGGCTCAATGTGGCTACTCCAGCGAGTCCCAGTTTCACGCTTTGAGTTCACCGTTCCGCTACCCTGTGCACGCCTGCAGCGTGCGCGTCGGTTTCAGTCGAACGCCCGCGTTCCCCGCTCCTGGATTACCAACACCTGGCGACGACTACTGAAGTACTTCCGCCTTTGGTGAATTCCAGGTCTTCATCCTTTCCTCATCAGGGTCGTAGATCCGAAGATTAACACTCAGGTCTTCGTCCTTGCGATTGATGGGCAGCCAGTTCTCCACGGGCACACCTTTTGGCTGCTTCGCCGCAATATAGATGTCGATGCCACCGTCCTTGTTCAGCTTCATGCCCGCATTCTCACCCACGCTGTACTTCTTGCGGTCATTGGGGATGAAGAAGCCGTTCGCCATGTCGTAAAGCGTGACCGACCAGAAGGCCTCTGCCGGCGGCAACTGCTCCTTGGTGAAGTGGATGACATAGTCATGCATCGCGTTCATGGGCTTGCCGTCTGTCGTCGTGATCGACGGATACTGAGCTTCGGCGCCCGGCAGGCCGATGGGCCCGATCACCGAGGTAGCGACCAACGCATCAAGATTCGTCTTGCCCTTGGGCTCAAACCAGTACGGCTTGAGTTTCGCGGCGACCTCAGGCTGGCCCATAATGGCCAGATTCTTCGCGGCCACCTGCTTGGCGATGCTCACAAGTCGCTTTCCATCAATCGGTTTGATTCTAGCCGGGTCATATTGCTTGCCGGGTTCGATGCCAAGGGGCTTGTAGGCGGTCAGGACACCCTGATCGACTTCGTTTTTCGGATCGAAGGTCGTGTGGTTGAAGACGAACTGCATCACCGGAAGCAGGTTGTTGCCGAACACATCGAAATCCGTCTTACCGACCGGCGGGAACTCAATATCATTGATTGGTTTGGCCTTGCCACCGTTGTATTCCGAGAGGGTGACGAGCTTGACCGATTGCATCTGCTTGATGATGCGCCTGAACCGATTGGCGTCGTAGACATGCGGCATGACGCGAAAGACGGCGGAGACAAAGTCGCCAGTCGCCTCAAATTTGCGATCCACGCCCTTGACCGCGTCACCCTTGTATCCCTCGGTGCGCGCGGAATAGAAGAGGATCTTCTCGGGCTTGCGAAAATCGCCCTTTCGGGTCGTCATCGGGACATTCACATAATGATCGTAGCCCGTGACCATGAGCGAGACATACTTGGATTCAAAAGCCGGCATCTCGATGATCACCGGGTCCTTGCGCAGATCCAGCATGCAACCGATGTAGAGGGTGTCGTTATTGGGCCGCGCGATATCCCGCATCGTGTGGTCCTTCAGCTGGGTGTCGGCCGCGCAGGTATTCCACCCGCCCTGCTTGAGCGCGAACTTGTTGTTCACGTTGTACATGGCCACATACTGATAAGAACGTGTGATGAGATTCTCAACCTGCGCATCGGTGAGTTGAGCTGAGGATTTTTGCGTGTCACACCCTGCCACAGCCAACATCAGCAAACCGGTAAGCATAGCCAGGGGTTTGATCGTTCTCATGCTTATCTCCTTTTGTCACTGCTCAGCACACCTGTGCCAGAAACCATCGCATTTGCTGCCTCTACTGACGCAACGCTACCTCGACTATGGCGTATACCAAATCGGTGAGGTATAGGCGCGTTCCTGGGTGACCATCGGTATCTTCGGATCGAGATCCTTCAGCTTATAGAACTTCGCATCGTAGGCGGTCCAGCGTGGTGTCGGAATTTC
>DKBE01000092.1 GCA_002451085.1 Proteobacteria bacterium UBA6908
TTATTTCTTTTTCTTTGCTTTCGCGGCGACTTTTTTCTTCGGTGCTGCCTTCTTGGCCTTCTTGGTTTTCTTCGGGGCCGCCTTTTTCACAGCCTTCTTTTTCACTACCGGCTTGGCCTTCTTGGCCGGTTTGGCCTTTTTCTTCGGTGCGGCCTTCTTGGCTGCTTTCTTGGCTGCCGGTTTGGCCGGTGTCTTGGCGGCCGGTTTGGCGGCCGATGCCGCCTTAGCGGCCTTCGCGGCTTTGGCCGCCTTGGCGGCGGCCTTGGCGGCAGGAGTGGTTCCTCCACCCTTGGCCGCGGCAGCGGCATTGGCGGCTGACATGGCGGCGGCCAGCGGGCGCATCTGCACTTCGATGATATCGGTGACGTTCTTGAAGATCTCGTTCACCGAACCGACGCCGCGCACGGTGCGCAACTTGCCCTGGGCCTTGTAATAGGACACCAGCGGTGCGGTCTGCTGCTCGTACACCTGCAAACGGCTACGCACGGTGGACTCGTTATCGTCCGAACGGTGGCTGAGTGACGAACCGCACTTGTCACACTTCCCCTGGGTCTTTGGCGCCGAGAAATAGATGTTGTAGATCGCGCCGCAGGCGGCATTCGAGCAGGTACGACGTCCGGTGAGGCGCTTCATCAGGACCTCGCTGTCGACATCGACCAGCAACGCCAGCTGCAGCGGCTGCCCCATGCGGGCCAGCATCGCGTCCAGGGCCTGGGCCTGCGGGATATTGCGCGGGAATCCGTCGAGGATGAATCCGGCGCGGGCATCGGGCTTGTTGAGCCGCTCCTGGATCATGCCAAGCACAATGTCGTCTGACACCAGCTTGCCGGCATCCATAGCGGCCTTGGCTTTCTTGCCCAGCTCGGTACCGGCCGCGACGGCTGCACGCAGCAGATCACCGGTAGACATCTGAGGAATATTATACTTTTCGATCAGCAGCTTGGATTGCGTTCCCTTGCCGGAACCCGGCGCTCCCAGTAATACGATTCGCATGGTTGTTCTCGCTTTGTTCGCTGATTTTATTTTACGGTCCAGAGCTCCATCCTCCCACTGGACCGGTTCGGTGCCGGGGTAAACTACCTTCCCCCTCGGGCAACGTCAATGCTTGGGTACGGTAAAAATCGGAAATAGACGTTAAATGTCTGGCAGATTTCACGCTGACCACGCGGCACCGTATAATGCGGCGCTCGAATGGCGGACCGTCGCACTGATCACGGACCCAACTGGGCAGCCAGCTGACATGAAGCGCGAACCAATACCTGACTTTACCGATACGGAATTGAGCGTTGTGCGTGAAACCGTGCGCGAGCGTTTCCGCGATGCGATGGACGTGCAGGCCATCGAGGGTGAAGTCCGAATCGATCCCTCGGACCGCGAACTCACCCCTTGCCCCGGTCTCTACTGGCGCGGCGAGGGCCGCGCCCAATTCGTGCTGTTCAAGACCGGCGAGTCACGTTACCGCTGCCAATTCTTCTACCGCGTGCACCAGCAGTACGGGACCGGTAAGGAGGAATACGACGACATCGGCGACTGCGTGATCACCCTGTTGCAGGTGCAGGCCGACCATGCCGCCAAGGAAGCCGCCCAGTCCGGCTAACCGATTTCCTATCATCCTTCCACTCCAGCCAAACTCAGAGAGACCTCCATGGCCAATGCCAAGAAACCCATGAACGCCTTTTACGCCCAGTCCGGTGGTGTGACCGCCGTTATCAATGCCTCGGCCTGCGGCGTGATCGAAACCGCGCGCAAGCACAAGAACAAGATCGGCACGGTGTATGCCGGGCGCAATGGCATCATCGGCGCGCTCACCGAAGACCTGATCGATACCAGCAAGGAATCGGCCTCCGCCATCAAGGCGCTGCGCCACACCCCAAGCGGTGCCTTCGGTTCCTGCCGCTACAAAATGAAGAGTCTCGAGGCCAACCGGCGCGAATACGAACGCCTGATTGAGGTCTTCAAGGCCCACAACATCGGTTACTTTTTCTACAACGGCGGCGGCGACTCGGCCGACACCTGCCTCAAGGTCTCGCAGCTCGGCGAGTCCATGGGTTACCCGATCAAGGCCGTACACGTGCCGAAAACCGTGGACAACGACCTGCCGATCACCGACAACTGCCCGGGCTTCGGTTCGGTCGCCAAGTACATCGCTGTTTCAACCCGCGAGGCCAGCTTCGACGTCGCCTCGATGGCCAAGACCTCGACCAAGGTGTTCATCCTCGAAGTGATGGGCCGGCACGCCGGCTGGATCGCGGCCGCCGGCGGCCTCGCTTCCACCAAGGACACCGAGATCCCAATCGTAATCCTGTTCCCGGAAGTCAGCTTCGACAAGGACAAGTTCCTCGCCAAGGTCGATGCCAACGTGAAGAAGTTCGGCTACTGCACCGTGGTCGTGTCGGAAGGCGTGAAGAGCGCCGACGGCAAGTTCCTCGCTGACCAGGGCCTGCGCGATGCCTTCGGCCATGCGCAACTGGGCGGTGTCGCGCCGGTGGTGGCCTCGATTATCAAGGACGGCCTCGGCCTCAAGTACCACTGGGGTGTCGCCGACTACCTGCAGCGCGCCGCACGTCATATCGCTTCGAAGAGCGACGTGGAACAGGCCTATGCCACCGGTAAGGCGGCGGTCGAATTCGCCATCAAGGGCCACAACTCGGTGATGCCGACCGTAGTGCGCAAGTCGAGCAAGCCGTACAAGTGGACCATCGGCATGGCGCCGCTCGCCAAGGTGGCGAACGTCGAGAAGATGATGCCGACCGACTTCATCACCGCGGACGGCTTTGGCATCACCGCCAAGTGCCGCACCTACCTGGAACCGTTGATCAAGGGCGAGGACTACCCGCCGTACAAGGACGGCATGCCGCAGTACGTGCGGCTCAAGAATGTGGCCGTCAAGAAGAAACTCGGCGTGTTTAAGCTCTGACTTATATAGCTGGAATCTGGCCGCTGGAGGGGTGGGTACGCATGGCGTATTGGCACATAAAAATTCATTATTTGCGTCCCTGCCCTTCCAGCGGCGATTCTTTTTCGGATAACACATGACGCTCGACAAGGCCCGGGAGCTTTTACAGGTACAGGCTGGATTCGGCGGGTTCTACAACGCCAACTCGGTGAAACTGATCTTGGCCGAAGTCAGTCGCGAACATGGGCAGGCGGCCGTTGATGCACTGATCCGCGAGTGCGGTATCGAGGAAGTGTTCGGATTCACACCCGGAACACGCTTCGAAGGTGGACTGAGCATCAAGCCGTCGACCAAATCAGGATAAGGGGAAGTTTTCGCTGTAACGTTTCTTGTGCGTGCGCCGGCGAACAGACGAGCCGACGGACGTTCATCACTTGGGGAGGAGCAACCATGTCTGACAGTCTGCTGTATTCACTCTTGTGTGCCGGCGCGGCCCTGTTGTATGGGCTGTTTGCCTATCGCTGGATCGCCGCCAAACCGGCTGGCAACGCCCGCATGCAGGAAATCGCTGCGGCCGTGCAGGAAGGCGCTCAGGCCTACCTGAACCGCCAGTACTCGACCATTGCCCTGGTCGGCGTCATCCTGTTCTTCCTGATTGGTTTCGGCCTCCAGTCCTGGGAAACCGCGATCGGCTTTGCGATCGGCGCGTTTCTCTCCGGCCTGGCCGGCTTCATCGGCATGAACATCTCGGTACGCGCGAACGTGCGCACCGCCGAGGCCGCCAAGGNNGAGGACGACCCGCGCAACCCGGCCGTGATTGCCGACAACGTCGGTGACAACGTCGGTGACTGCGCCGGTATGGCCGCTGACCTGTTCGAGACCTACGCGGTCACCATCATTGCCACCATGCTGCTCGGTGGACTGATGCTGAAGGGCTTCGGCAACGCCGTGCTCTACCCGCTGATGCTCGGCGGCGTATCGATCCTGGCTTCGATCATCGGCACGTTCTTCGTGTGGACCGACGGCAAGGGCAAGATCATGAACGCCCTGTATCGCGGCCTGATCGTCGCCGGCCTGATCTCGGCGGTGGCCTTCTGGTACGTCACCGACTGGTTGATGACCGGTAACGGCACCTACAGCGTGGTCAATATCTACTTCACCGCACTCATTGGCCTGGCCGTCACGGCTGCGTTGGTGGTGATCACCGAGTACTACACCGCCACCGAGTACGCGCCGGTACGCGGCATTGCCCAGTCCTCGACGACCGGTCACGGCACCAACGTGATCCAGGGCTTGGCCGTGTCGATGAAGGCCACCGCGGCGCCAGTGCTGGTGATCTGCCTCGGCATCTGGGGCGCTTATCACTTTGCCGGCCTGTACGGCATTGCGATCGCCGCCACCTCGATGCTCAGCATGACCGGCATCATCGTGGCGCTCGACGCCTACGGCCCGATCACCGACAACGCCGGTGGTATCGCCGAAATGGCCAACCTGCCGAGCAAGATCCGCAACATCAC
>DKBE01000086.1 GCA_002451085.1 Proteobacteria bacterium UBA6908
CACCCTCGAGCCGTCGCGGCACTAGCCAACGCCGCGGGCTAGCTGGCTTGTGATGCAAACTGGCTCGAATGTCTGTCAGTATTGAGTTGGGCGATAGGCAAAAAAAAGCCCGGCTTGACCGGGCTTTTTTACAGAATGTCCATGATTGTCTACGTCTCCACTAGCATCCATCTGTCCTGACGATAATTCTCCCGCTTCAGCAGTTAGCCGTTTGGGATCAGCTGCCGCGCTGATTGTTGTTGCGAACGACTTTATCCACGGTGCGTGAGGTTGAAGCCGACTTCGCTTTTCTGGCCGAACAGGCAGCTTCAGTATCATTCTCGGAGTAGAAGCAATCTACGCTTTCCGCCACGGTTTCGGAGTATTCCGGCATAGTGCTCTTCTTGGACGCAGTCGACTTGGCGGCGATATGTGCCGGTTTGGTCGTTTGGCAGGCCGCTTCAGATTTGTTGGAGGTATAGAAGCAGTCCACGGAATCCGGATCATCCTGAGCCAGCGTCGGTCCGGCTGCTGTCACCAGCCCCAGGAACATCACACTGCAAAGGTAACGCATGCTGTTCTTGTTCATGTCGAATGCACCTCGTTATAGGTCGAAAGGAAACAGATGGTTCTTGCCCAATCGGCAAGCAGCTATAGCAAAGCAACATCCGTGCCTAATTTATTCTCGTTCGTAAAATGGGGTTTTTTGGTGGTTTTTTTAGGGATTTTCTGGGGGTGTGCGGGCCGAGCCTGACGCAAATTGTCGCCGGAACGACGTGATTTGGCCCCTGGCAAGCGTTCAATTCAGCTCGGACAACGGATCCCGGAGTCCCCGGTGCGGGTCATCAGCCGCGCACGGAGTTGCGTGCCATTGATAATCGGCGAAACAGCCGTGCGAAATCACTGAGCTGATAATGTGCGTTCAGTCCGCTTGGATTCGGCAGTACCCATAATTGCGTCGTTCCAATCGATTCCGGCTGTGGCCCGATCTTCACGTGTTTGGCCCCAAACGCAGTGCGATAGGCCTCGATACCAAGAAACGCCAGGACATGGGGCTTGAGCACATGCACCTTGGCCACCAATCGCCGGCCACCGGCGGCCAATTCTGATTTCGAAAGCTCGGCGGCCGCGGCCGTGGTGCGAGGTACGAGGTTGGTGATACCGATGCCATAGGTGAGCAAGGCACGTTCTTCGTGTGGGGCCAGCTGTCGGGGGGTGAGACCGGAGCGCTGCAGGGCCGGCCAGAAGCGATTCCCAGGGCGCGCAAAATGGTGGCCGACTGCGCCCGAGTAGAGCCCGGGATTAATGCCGACAAACAGGATCGCGAGACGCGGTCCAATGACATCCGGCACGCGCTTGCGACGCGCGGCTTGCAACTGCGCCGGACTGGGCCGGGCGGGAGCTTCAGCCGCGGCGTGCCGTGACCGATGCCGGGAAGTCATCGAGCTGGGGTGGCAGGTTGGCCGTGAAATCCACGAGCAGCGGAAAGAAGCTGTGGAACTGCTGTTCGAGCGTGCCGTAGTGAGCGAGCAAGTCATGCACGCCGTCGGCCATGGGTGCGGCGCGTGCGGTATACCGGAAGCGACGCGTCATCCCATGCAGGACGGCGTCTACTGATTCGATCTTGGCGTAGCTGGCGAGCCAGTCGTCGGCGCGCATCCACGGCAAGATTCGCTGCAGGCGCTCGGGAAACTGGCGGCGCTGTGGCCAAAGCACGGCGTATACCTGGCGCGTAAAGTGCTCGAGCGGCTGGTCATGGTAGCGTCGCCAATGGCGTGCGAGAAAATGATCATAGAAGACATCCACCAGGATGCCGGCGAATCGCCGTCGTTCCGGCGCCATGCACGCTCGCGAGGCCAGTACCAGTGTGTGATCATCGGTGAAACGGTCCACGGCGCGATGCAAGGCAATGCCGGCACTCACGGCCGGCGAATAGCGGCCGTCGAGCCGGCCTTTCACGAAGTCGCCGAGCAGTCCGCCGGTCAACAGGTCCGGGGTCGCGCGCGACAGGAAGGCGTGGGCAAGGTAGTTCATGGCAATCGATCTGCATGATCGGCGGCAGTCGGGTCAACGTCAACCGGGAAACGGAATCAGTCCGAATTGCGTTGCCACGGCAGCCGCGAGCAGTGCCAGTAGCACTCCCGACGAGGCGAGCGCAATGCGCACATCCTGCCATGATGGCAGGGCCGCGAGTGTCAGACTGGCGATGCCGTATGCCCAGGCCAGTTCGGCCAGCGCCATGGCCGGGTCGCTGTGCACGCGCCAGCGCAGCAGCAGCACGGCAAATGGCAGCAGTGCGAGCGGTGCAAGTCCGATCAGCCAGCCGTTGTACCAGCGTACGTTGTTGCAGGTGACCGAACCCAGAACATAACCGCGCGTGCTGCGGCGCGGCCACAGCCGCATGCCGGATGGACGCCCGTTGGCCAGCAGGCCGAACAGCAAGTGGCTGAGTTCGTGGGCGAGGGTGGCCGGAAACGCTGCGGCAAAAAACACCAGTCCAAAACGCCGGCTGAGGCCAAGCAGCAGCATCAGCCCCAGCACGGTGGCCAAATACAACTGGCCTGTGCGCGTGTCCAGGATCGTGAGGTCGGTGATCACGCGGGCGTCATGAGCTGTGGAACTTCCTGGCAATCATTGTGCAGTTCGGCTACCAGTGCTGTCAGTACTTCGTGCCAGTCTTCGCGGGCTCGCCAGGCCTTGCGCTGGCGGACCGACCCCAGGCCGTTCATCACGGTATGCTGCAGGCTGGCAAGATAATGGCTCTCCCCGTGCCGGACAGCATACGGCGCAACCGCGGCACTCACATCATGCCATACCTCGAGCAGTGAACGGGCATCGCCGGCTTCATTATGGATGTAGGGCGCCTCTAGCCCACGCAACGAGGCTTGATAGTGGTTTTCCTTCTCGGTCCACCACGACAGCGGTTGTGGTAGATCAGTCCGGTCAGCCTGCTCACGCAGGAACATCGCCAATGCGCGCACGAACGCCGCCAGCGCCATGGCTTCGGTCACTGTTGGCTGAACGTCCATGACGCGGATCTCCAGCGAGCCAAAATGCGGGCGCGGACGGATGTCCCAATGAATATCGTTGATGGACTGAAACAGTCCGGCACGGCGGGTGGTGTTATAGAACCGGCAGAACGCATCCCAATCCGGAAACGACGGCGGCACGCCGTAGCTGCGACTGGCCGCCAGGATGCGGTGGCGATACGACGCGCAATGAGTGTCGTAACCGCGCCAATAGGGCGAATTGGCCGAGAGTGCAATCAATAGTGGCAGGTACGGCTTCAGTCGGTGCATCAGCATGATGGCCTCATCACCGTTACGCATGCCGAGATGTACGTGAGTGGCGAAGGTAATTTGCGTGTGCATCAGAAATCCGGCCCGCTGTTCCATGGCCTGATAGCGTGGCCTCGGGGTGATCAGCGCCAGTTTCTGGCTGAACGGATGGGTGCCGGCGCCACACAGCGCCATGCCGAGCTGTTCACAGCGGTCCTGGAGGGCGCGCACCAGCGGTGTTAAATGCGCATGCATCTCGGCCACACTGTGGCACACCGGTGTGATCACTTCGACAGTGTTCTGGATCGACTCGGGTTTGACGTACGGATTGTCCGGGAAGAACTCGAGCAGTGGCAGGACGCCATCGCGCAGATCCAGCGATTGGCGGTCGAGCAATTGCATCTCGAATTCGAGACCGACGGACTGCGTATCGCCGGCGCGGAAGTCCATGGATCAGCGCCGGTACTCGGTGAGCGCCTCGCGCGCCACCTGATTGAAGAAGGCCGCACCGATCTTGAGCACGTTTTCGTCAATGTCGAAGGCCGGGCTGTGCAGCGGGATGTACTCGTTTTCGCGAATGCGGGCTCCAAAGCGTACGTAGCAACCGGGCAGCTGCTGAAGATAAAAGGAGAAATCCTCCGACCCCATGCTGGGGTAATCCATGGCCGCGATGCCGGATTCGCCGAGTGTGGCCAGCACCGCACGTCGCGCCAGCTCGGTTTCACGTGGGCTGTTGACCACCGGCGGGTAGCCCTCGCTGATGCGCAGCTCGATTTTGGCGTTATGCACCTCGCCAAACGCCTTGCACATGCGCTGCAGGCCGCTATGCAGGTGGGCGCGCACTTCCGGCAACGTGCTGCGGATCGTGCCTTCGAGGATCGCTTCCTCAGCGATCACGTTGGCGGCGCTACCGGCCTCGACCCGGCCAATGGTGACGACTGACGGGTACACCGGGTTGATCTCGCGCGAGACCAGCGTTTGGATGGCGGTGATCAACAGCCCGGTGACCACCACGGCATCGGTGGCCTCGTGCGGCCGGGCGCCGTGACCCCCACGGCCATGCACCTTGATCAGGAATCGGTCGGACTGCGCAGTGATCACGCCTGGAGCGATCATGATTTCGCCCACTGCATAGTGGTGGGTGACGTGTCCACCGAAGATCGCACGCACTCCGTTGAGCACGCCGGACTTGAGTATCACGCGCGAACCGCCGCCGCGTTCCTCGGCCGGCTGAAACACCAGCAGCACATTGCCGGGTGGCGGGGAATCGTGCAGCAGTGCTGCGGCGCCGAGTACCATGGTCATATGCGCATCGTGCCCGCAGGCATGCATGCAACCCGCATGTTCCGAAGCAAACGGCAACTGCGTGGTTTCCGTGCCCGGCAGGGCATCCATGTCGGCGCGCAGCGCCACGGTCGGTGCGTGGCGGTCATGGCCAATGCGGCCGATGACGCCGCTGCCTTTGCCGGCGTATTCGTGCGGAATGCCGAGCCGCTCGAGTTCGGCGATGATCATTTCTGCGGTGCGCACTTCCTCAAAGGCCAACTCCGGAATGCGGTGAAATGCGCGCCGCAGGGTCTGCAAGTGCGGGTACAGGGCTTCGGATTTGAGTGCGGGCATGATGCTCGCCTCTTGTCAGGAACTGCTTCCATCCTATCCAGTGTCCCGGTCAGCCGGCATTGATGGGCGTCAATCTGCCCTAATAGCGCCAGGTCAGGCCGGCCAGCCAGGTACGGATATCGACCTTTTCGGTCCGGATCACACGAAGGCCGGCGTCGATATCGAGATTGGGGGCGAGGGACCAAATTAGCCCGGCCGTCCCGAACAACGGGTCGGTGTCATTGTCGCGGCGGGTATTGGTATCAACGCCGCCATCGAGGACCAGCTTGATTGACGCACCGATGCTGCGCGTGACAGCCGCCGAGGCATGCCAGATGTCGACGCGCTCATTGAACGTATTGTTGTGATGCAAGTGTCCAAGATGCAGGTGAAATACCCACGGCGCCAGGTCATAACTTGAGACCAGGTAGGCGCTCCAGCTGGATTTGCCAACGCCAAGTCCGAGACGTTCATCACCGGTTGGGAAGGTTACGCCCGGTTTAAAGGCCACGCTCAGCGGGCCATGCTCGTAGAACCGCCACTTGATATCCAGACCTACATCGGCCAGTCCCTGCTCGCCGGGCGAGCCGCCCACGGCCCCGAGGCGCAGGTATGGAAGGCTGATGAGCAGGTCGGCATTGTTTGCCACGCCATAGGCCAGCACGGCCGTGTCCAGCACAATGTACTGACGATTGCCGTCCTGCTTGGCGGTCGCATGTTCGGTTGCGACGTCAAGCTGGAAGTGACCGCTGCCCTGTGTGCCGGTGTCTTCGGTGATCAGTGGGTGCGCGGCCAGGACCATCGCTGGCCAGAACAAGGCCAGGGACAGCATCCTCCGGCAGGTTGCCCGGAAGATCGGAAGGATCATCGACGACGCTTCTTGGCGGATTGAGCAGCGGAGCGATGACGTGCGGGGGGTGACTGGGTAGCAGCAGACTTCTGGTTCTGGCGCCACCACCAGAGCCAGCTGAAGAAGCCGACAAAGCCGGCCGACAGCACGGCGAGCAGCAGTGAATAGTGCAACATGCCAAAGGCGATCACGCCGCCGACCAGCGCCACGAGAATGGGGTAGACCGAGATCTCGTGCTGGGGGGACGGCTTGAATGCTTTCCGACGGGATTTTGCCATGAGGACGCCTGTAATCGTGTCGGTTTTATAGCAGAGCCTCCGGCAGACGACAAATCCCGTGTTATTCTTATTCGAATGAATTCCCGCCGTTATCCTTCCATCCTCATGCGCCTGTTTTGTTCTTCGGTGCTGCTGGCCCTGTGGCTGCCGTTGTCGGCCGGAGCCGATCCCGTCGAGCAGTTGCCACCGGAAGTGGCCCAGGCGCTGAAAAACTTCCGTCTCTCCGAGCGTGGACTGAGCGCCTATGTTCATGAGATCGGCCAGCCCGATCCGGTGCTGGCGGTGCGCGCCGATGTACCGCGCAATCCCGCCTCCACCATGAAACTGCTTACGACGCTGGTTGCGCTCGAGACGCTCGGTCCGGCCTATACCTGGAAAACCGAGGCCTATGCGCTGGCGCCAGTGCGCAACGGAGTATTGGACGGCGACCTCTATATAAAAGGATACGGTGATCCGTATCTGGTGATTGAGCACTTTTGGCGGTTTCTGCGTGCATTGCGCAAGGCCGGGCTCGAGGAAATTCGTGGCGATTTGGTCATTGACCAGAGTTTCTTTGCGCCGACGCCGGGGCGTTCAGTTGATTTTGACCGCCGTCCGTTGCGCGCCTATAACGTGCAGCCGCGCGCGCTGCTGGTGAATTTCCAGACCGTCAACATCCGCTTTCTACCGGAACCATCGGCACGGCAGTTGCGCATCGTGGCCGACCCGATGCCGGCCCAGCTGACGATCGACAACCGGGTGCGGCTCGCCTCCGGGCCGTGCCGCCGTGGCGCACGCGGACTCGGAATGCAAGTCACGCAGTGGGCCCAGTTCCAGAAGATCGTGTTCAGCGGACGTTACAGCCCGGAGTGCGGGGATGACGAACTCTACCGGGTGGTGGCTGAAGACGAGCAGTACATTCATGGCGTGTTCGAGACGGTCTGGACCGAAATGGGCGGGCGCTTCAAGGGCGGTGTGCGCGACGGCACGGTGCCACCGGAGGCGCGGGTGTTGCACAGCGCCGTGTCGCCACCACTGGCCGAGGTCATCCGTGTGGTGAACAAGTACAGCAATAATGTAATGGCACGGCAGATTCTGCTGACGCTCGGCGCCGAGCGCTACGGCCCGCCGGCCACGGTCGACAAAGGCATCACGGCGATCCGCGAATGGCTGGCGCAGCACGGCCTGGATTTTCCCGAACTCGTAATCGAAAACGGTTCCGGCCTGTCACGCGAGGCACGCATCAGTGCGCGCCATCTTGGCCAGTTGCTGCTCAAGGCCTACGACAGTCCCTACATGCCGGAATTCCTCGCGTCTCTGCCGATTCTGTCCACCGACGGCACCCAGCGGCTGCGCTACGGTGGGGAACTGGCCGGGCGCGCACACCTCAAGACCGGCAGCCTGAATGCTGTGCGGGCACAGGCCGGTGTGGTGCACGACAGCAAGGGGCGGCGCCTCGTGGTCGTGATCCTGCACAATGACGCGCGCGCCGACACGGGTGGTGAAGCGGCGCAGACCGCACTGCTGTCGTGGGTCAACCGGCGTCCCTGATCGTAGGGTCGAGTTATCCCACTGCCGGCTGACGGCGCTGGCGAATCAGCCAGGCCAGTGCCGCGAAGGTCACGAGGATCAGTGGCACGACTCCCAGGTTCACAGCGCGCCAACCGAAATAGTGTTGCAGGTGGCCGGCCGAGAGTACCGCCAGTGTCACCGTGGTGAACACCAGAAAATCATTCAAGGCCTGCGTCTTGCCCTTTTCCGCCGAGGCATAGGTTTCTGTGAGCAATTGTGTGGCACCGATAAACAGGAAATTCCAGCCTATGCCGAGCAGCAACAACGCCAGCCAGTAATGATCGAGACTGGTGCCGCTCAGGTTCACCAGCACGCAAGCCGAGTTCAGCACGGCCCCCGCGAGCATGACGGTTAGCACTCCCAGACGGCGGATCAGCGCGCCGGTAAAAAAGCTCGGGGCGAACATGCCCAGTATGTGCCACTGGATGACCCAGGCGGTGTCCCCGAATGGATAGGCGTGTTCATGCATCGCCAATGGCGTGGCGGTCATGACCAGCGCCATGACGCCATACCCGAACATGCCGCCGATCGCGGCAACGATGAACGTCGGTTGCCGGGCAATCGTGGAAAGCGGGCGGCCGTGGCCATGCGTATCGGTTGCCGGGCGTGGAATGTCGAGTCGCCATATCGTCAGAAACGACAACAGCATGATACCGCTCAGGGCCAGGAAGCTGCCGGCAAACGGCGTGACCAGCCACCCACGGGTCCAGTTGGCCAGGTTGGGGCCGACCAGAGCGGCCACCACGCCACCAGCCATGACATAGGAAATGGCGCGTGGGCGATAGTCCGTGGTGGCGACATCCGCAGCGGCAAACCGGTAGTAATTGCCGAATCCGGTGAACATGCCGCTCAGCACGGCAGCCAGAGCAAACAGCGCAAACTGGGCAGACACAATGGCATAGGCCGCCAGCGCGGCCCCGGTCATGCCGAGTGTGCTACCGATCAGAAAGCCGCCGCGCCGGCCGATGCGTTGCATGAGCAGGGAGGCGGGAATGGTGGTGAGCATGCCGGCCATCATCTGCAGGGCCAGCGGCAGGGTGGCGAGCGCCTTGTCCGGGCTGAGCCGGTAACCGACCAGTGCCGAGGTGGTGATCAGCAGTGATCCACCGGTCATCATCATGGCCTGGGCCGTGGCCAACAGCAGCACATTCTTCTTCATCGGGATCATGGCGGCGCAGCATACGGGAATTGCCGCCACGGTCCCAGAACCGAATTATTGCAGACTGTCTATACTGGGAATTCAACAAGGGAGATGCCATGGAAGGTGATCAGGAAGTGCGGATTGAAAAACGCCGGGCCGTCCGGGAGCCAGTGCAGGTACCGGTTTCTTTCGTGCTCAACGAAGTGCTCGCGAGCGAATCCTCCTACCTCAATGACATCAGTGCCAGCGGGGCTTCCTTTAATGCCATGGTTGCACTGTCGCCGGGGACGGTGATTCTGTTGCGCCTGCCGCCTTCCAAGCCGGTGTTCCGGGTGCAGGCACGGGTGGTGCGCTGTCAGAAACTGGTGTTCGAATACGTGATCGGTGTTGAATTCCTGAACCAGGATGAGGCATTTCGCCGGCAGATTTTGCATTTGGTGCAGCGAATCGATGCCTACCGGCGGGAAGCGGTCCAGGCCGGTCGTGCCCTGACTCCCCAGATGGCCACCGTGGAATGGTTCGATCGGTTTGGCCGCGATTTTTTCCAGTCCGGCACGGAACCGGTGCGCTGACGGATCCAATCAGGTTGGCTTGATGTACATCAATGCCGGTACCGTTGTTGCCGCGTATTGTGCCCGGCATGAGCGCGGCTTCCTGCATCGGCTATACGCTGCGACGATCCCGGTACCTGAACGTTACCAATCGCTGCACGTTACGTTGTTCATTTTGCCCGAAATTCAACGGTTCCTGGTCCGTCCAGGGTTACGATCTTCGTCTTCACGACGAGCCGGATGCAGAGACCCTGCTCGCCGCCGCGGGCAATCCATCCGAATACGATGAGGTCGTGTTTTGCGGGTTCGGGGAACCCACGTTGCGTCTGTACACGGTGCTAGAGGTGGGCTCTGAGTTGCGTCGCCGGGGTGCACGAGTGCGACTCAACACCGATGGGCTGGCCAATTACGTCTATGGCCGCGACGTAACGCCCGATTTCGAAGATTCCGTGGATGCGGTTTCTATTTCCCTGAACGCCCAGGATGCGGCCACCTACTATCGGCATTGCCGGCCACCGACGCCCGGGGCATTCATGGCGCTACTGGATTTTACCAAGCATGTGCGCGAATTCGTGCCTGATGTCACGCTGACCGCGATCGATGGGCTGGAGGGTGTGGATATCTCCGCCTGCCAGAGATTGGCCGGGCAACTGGGGGTGGCCTTCCGGCGTCGCGTGCTGCACCAGGTCGGCTGAACAACACTGCCGATCTGTGGTAGCGTTCCGTTATTGAGTTTCAGGTCACTCACCTCATGGATCACCAGCTGGTATTTGACGCCGAGCGGATTCGTCGGTACGACACTTCCGGTCCGCGCTATACCTCCTACCCGACGGCCGTGCAGTTTCGTGAGGACTTTCGCGAAGCCGAATATCGCGCGGCGGCAGCGGGCAGTAACGCCGCCAGTGCACCGCTGTCGCTCTACTTCCACTTGCCGTTCTGTGACACGGTTTGTTACTACTGCGCGTGTAACAAGATCGTCACAAAAAACCGTTCCCGCACCGGACCCTATCTGGACCGTCTGCTCCGGGAGATCGAACTGCAGGGATCGCTCTTCGACCGGTCCCGCCCGGTAGACCAGCTGCACTGGGGTGGCGGCACCCCGACCTTCCTGAGCGCCGAGCAGATGCAGGCGCTGATGGACCGGACCCGCAAGACCTTTCACCTGCATGATGACGACCGCGGCGAATACTCGATCGAGGTCGATCCGCGTGAGGCCGATGCCGGCACGATTCGGTTACTGCGTACGCTTGGATTCAATCGCCTTAGTCTGGGAGTACAGGATTTCGACCCGGCCGTGCAGCAGGCGGTTAACCGCCATCAGAGCGAAGCAGAAACATTTGCCGTGCTGGAAGCGGCGCGGGCAAGCGGTTTCCGTTCGGTGAGTTTCGACCTGATTTACGGACTGCCTTACCAGTCAGTGGCGAGTTTCGGTGCGACGCTCGAGAAAGTCATCGCCGCCGGACCCGATCGGCTCTCGGTCTTTAACTATGCACACCTGCCGGAGCTGTTTAAGACCCAGCGCCAGATTCGCAGCGAGGACTTGCCGTCGCCGGCCGAGAAACTGGCCATCCTCAAATACACCATCGAACGCCTGAGCGCAGCCGGGTACATCTACATTGGTATGGATCACTTCGCCAAGCCCGACGATGAGCTGGCCATTGCCCAGCGCGAGGGCACCCTCTATCGGAATTTTCAGGGCTATTCCACGCATGCTGATTGTGACCTGGTCGCCATGGGCATTACCGCCATTGGCAAGGTCGGTGCCACGTATAGCCAGAATCTCAAGACGCTGGATGACTATTATTCGTCCCTCGATGCCGGCCGGCTGCCGGTGTTCCGGGGCATTGCCCTGAGCCACGATGACCGACTGCGGCGCGAAGTCATCACCCGGCTCATCTGTCATTTCCGTCTGGCCTTTACGACCATCGAGACGGCGTACGGAATCGTGTTTCGCGATTACTTTGCTGATGAACTGGCCGGATTGCAGGCCATGCAGGCCGATGGCCTGCTGGCGATCGATGCGGCCGGCATCACGGTGGCGCCGGTGGGCAAGCTATTGATCCGGAATATCTGCATGGTGTTTGACCGCTACCTGGCAGGTGCCTCGCACCGGTTTTCAAAGGTGATTTGAGCGGGCCCGTTGGCGTACGCCTTGATAACCCTATATTTCTGCAAGATTAATCTCCGAAGCAAGTCTATTTGTTTCTGCTTAGATACGGGCGTAACATGATTTGATAAAGATCAAATTCATATCTGCTGACCTGAAAACGCAGGGAAAATAAGGGAAGATTCATGACGTCACACGATCCAGGCGCGAAAATCATTAGCATTCCGACACTCAAGGCGGCCTGTCAGGAATGTTCGCTTAATGGGATATGTCTATCGCTGGGGTTGGGCGAGGCCGACATGAAGTCTCTGGCTGGAGCCATCAAGAGCCGTCGGCGCCTCAAGAAAGGTGAGTACGTGAGTCGTATGGGCGATCCGTTCCGGGCGCTTTACGCCATCAGTTCCGGCAGCACCAAAACCTGCGAGATTGCCGCCGATGGCGGTGTGCAAATCACCGCCTTTCACCTGCCCGGCGAACTGCTGGGGCTCGATGCCATCAGCGCTGAGCGATACCCCAGTGATATTGTGGCGCTGGAAACTACCGATCTGTGTGAACTGCCGTTCGAGCGCCTCGAAGCGCTCGCGCTCGAAGTTCCGGGCCTCCAGCACCAGCTGTTTCGCATCATGAGCCGCGAGGTGCTCGAGGAAGAGAAGCTGTTGCTCATGCTCGGACGGATGAGCGCCGAAGAACGCCTGGCGGCGTTTCTTTTGAATTTCTCCAAGCGCCACCAGCAGCTGGGCTCATCGCCGACTGAACTGCGCCTGCCGATGTCGCGCCAGGACCTGGGGGACTACCTTGGTCTCGCGCTGGAAACCGTCAGCCGGCTGTTTTCCCGCTTCCAGGAAGAGGGGTTGATCCGGGTTCAGGGGCGCCAGATCAAGCTGCACAATCTTGCCAAGCTTCGTGAGGTCACCCAGCACTTGCCGGCCTCGCCGGCGGCGCGGGCTTGATTGGCTCGCCGTCAACATCGGTGAGTCTGTACGGTTGACAGGACCAAGGCCTTCCCCTAAGTTGGCGAGCCATCGCGTTCCGGAGTGACCTCATGGCGATCCGCACGGCCGAAGTCGAGGCCCTCTTTGCCCTGCCTTTCAATGACCTGTTGTTCCGTGCGCACGCGGTACACCGTGCGCATTTTGATCCCAACGCCGTACAGGTCAGCACGCTGTTATCAATCAAGACTGGCGGTTGTTCGGAGGATTGCGGCTATTGCTCGCAATCGGCGCGCTACCAAACCGGCGTCGACAACGACACGCTCATGCCACTCCATGAGGTTGTCTCGGCGGCGCGCGCCGCTCGGGAGCGCGGAGCGACGCGGTTCTGCATGGGGGCAGCCTGGCGCGGTCCGAAGGACAAGGACCTGAAGCCGGTACTGGAAATGGTTCGCGCGGTGAAGGCGCTCGGTCTCGAAACCTGTACCACGCTCGGCATGTTGCGCGAAGGCCAGGCCGAACAGCTCAAGGAGGCCGGGCTCGATTATTACAATCACAATCTCGATACCGCGCCGGATTTTTACCGCGAGATCATTACCAGCCACGATTACGACGATCGCCTGGATACCCTTGGCCGGGTACGTGAGGCGGGTATCAAGGTGTGTTGTGGCGGCATCGTCGGGCTCGGCGAGTCGCGTGCGCAGCGCGCCGGACTGATCGCCGAGCTCGCCGGTCTGAACCCGCCTCCGGAAAGCGTGCCAATCAACCTGCTGGTGCGTATCCCGGGTACGCCCAGATCCGATCAACCGGCGCTCGATCCGCTCGAGTTCGTGCGCACCATTGCGGTGACCCGCCTCTGTCTCCCGGCCAGCATGGTACGGCTGTCCGCCGGGCGCGAGTCCATGCCCGACCATCTTCAGGCACTGTGTTTCTTCGCCGGCGCCAACTCGGTGTTTTACGGCGACAAGCTGTTGACGACCCCCAATCCGGATACCGACCGCGACCTGGCCCTGTTCGCCAGTCTCGGACTGCACCCGATGGCCGGTGAACAAGGTACGACACCTGCGGCGACCTGCGCTGTATTGTGACGGGCATCATGCTGGCCATGATGACATGGCTGAATAGTGCACCGGACGTTCAAATCGGACACTGCGCGAACCAGGTCCGCCTCATTCGCCGGAGATTTCATGTCAAGATTCTGGATCACAGTCTTATTGTTGGCGGGCATGAGTACCGCTGCGGTTGCCGTGCCCACCGCCGATTCGAGTCGCGAACTGGCCGCCATAGCCAATGCCGCCGAGCGCGGCAATGCCGGAGCCGAGCTGTTACTGGGTCTGGCCTATCTTGAAGGGCGCTACGGGCTCAAACCGGACCCAAGCCAGGCGTTTCGTTGGATACGCGCAGCGGCCGAGGGCGATCAGGCCTATGCACAGTATCGGCTGGGCGTTTTATATCAGGAGGGCATCGGAACCGCCCGGGACCTGACCCAGGCGCTTCGGTGGTGGCAACGATCCGCCGAGCAAGGTGTAGAGTCCGCGCAGCTTGCGCTCGGTGAGTATTACCTCGGTCACCATGGCAAGAAGCCGGATTACCGCCAGGCCGAACACTGGTTAGCACTGGCCGCCAACCAGGGTAATGCCCAGGCTCAATTCCAGCTGGGTCGCATGTATCGGCTGGGACATGGGGTTCCGAAAGATTTGCAGCGCGGAAAGACCTGGCTGCAACGCTCTGCCGCCCAGGGGCAATCGGATGCCATCAAGCTGTTGCACTTCCTTGCGGATGTTGGCGATGAGGCCAGTGAGGTGCATGAGCAGACCGGTGAGGAGCTCAAGCGGCGAGCCGCGTCCGGTGATGTTGAAGCCGAGTACCAGTTGGCCCTGCGTTACGAGACCGGTGTGTGGGGGGTCGAACGCAATGATCGCCAGGCGTTGCATTGGTTCCAGGACGCCGCCGCCCACGGGTACCCACCGGCATTACGCGCCCTGGCGCACGTTTATGAAAATGGCCTGCTCGGTGTGCGGCGCGATCCCGCCCAGGCAGCGAAACTGCGTGAGCGTGCTAATCGGGCAGGTGGTCAAGGTGGTTGAGAACGGCCAGCAGTGCCACCGTGGCAAACAGCATCCACGTCGGTCCGAACAACCAGAGTGTCAGTGGCACGGACAGGTAGTAGGTGCGCATACCGACTGAATAATATTGGGAAGCACGGGTCAGGACTTTCACGACCGTCTCCGGGGTGACGCCATGGTCGCCTTCAAGCGGGACGTTGATCAGATAGCCAGCGTGGTGGTAACCGCGTACCGCCAGTGAGAACGCGAAGAAGGCCACGAAAAAATCCACCACCAAAAGCATTAATTTGAAAATCCACATGCCCGGTTCGCGAGATCCCCAGGTGTTGATCTGGTGCAGGGCCAGGCTGATCTTGTCTGCACCGGCAAGCATATTGAGGATTGCGAGGATCAGGATGACCGCCGTCGAGGCCAGAAGCGTGGCGGCCATCGTGGAATTGCGAAAAGTCTGGACGGCCAGAATGTCGCGTTCCCCGGTCATCACCCGGTTAACCCAGGCGGCACGGGCCTGGGTGTTCATGCCCTGCACGGTCATGCTCGGTCGTTTGCGGATGTGGCGACGCAAGCGAAGCTGGTACCCGGCGATCGCCAGGGCACACAGGAAAAACACCGACATGTCGATGATGTACGGCCAGTAGCCAGTCAACTCTTCAGCGATTTTCATATTCCCGCCTGTTTGCGCTCCGGCTCGGAAGCCGGGATATCATCCAGTGGAACATCGCGAATCTCGAATTGCATGGCGGTGAGATCTCCAAGAATATATGTCGGTTTGCTGCCGATACCGGCCACCGTGCCCGGGTCGAGGCGTAACGTGTTCCCGCCTTTTACATTCGGAATCTGCTCGATACGCGCCTTGTGCTCATGGCCATTGCACACCAGGTCATAGTTGCCGGTCGCTGCCATGGCCTTGGCGTAGTGTGGGTAGTGGACCAGGAAGATTTTCTTTCCCGCGAGCGTCAGCGTGGCGTCCTGCCCGTAATAGGTCACCTGCCCCTTGGACTCGTGAGCCAGACGCGAAAGATAAAACAGATCTCCGGTGTTGTTGCCGTGGATCACGTGAATCGGCAGGCCGAATTTGGTGATGGCATGCAGTGTCGAGGGCGCGACCAGGTCACCGCAATGCAGCACCGCCTGCGCGCCTTGGCGACGGGCATCATCCACGGCCGAGGCCAGCAGCCGGCGATGGTCGTGAGAATCGGAAACGAGGCAAATCTTCATCGGGCGCGCATTGTACTGCATTCGTGCGACGCATTAAAAAGAAAAGGGCCGGTTACCCGGCCCTGAAAACCTTAGCTAAGGTGTTATTGCCGTTACAGCACAGGCACGATCAGCAGTGCCACGATATTGATAATCTTGATCAGTGGGTTGACGGCCGGGCCGGCCGTGTCCTTGTAGGGGTCGCCGACGGTGTCNNGGAGATGGCCACGAAGATGCCGGTTACGATCGAGCCGAGCAGCACGCCGCCAAGTGCACGGGTGCCGGCTCCCGGACCGAACGCCGCATTCATCACCACCACCACGACGATCGGTACCAGCACCGGCAGCAGCGACGGCACGATCATCTCGCGGATAGCGGCCTTGGTGAGCATGTCCACCGCCTTGGAGTAATCGGGCTTGGCTTTGCCGGTCATGATGCCCTTGATGGTCTTGAACTGGCGGCGAACTTCCACCACCACCGCGCCGGCCGCACGGCCGACGGCTTCCATCGCCATGGC
>DKBE01000047.1 GCA_002451085.1 Proteobacteria bacterium UBA6908
GTCGGTCTCGGTCTCGTCCTTGAAGGTGGTTTCGATAATGCCGGTGCGGCCGCCGCCGATGGCCGAGGCGTACGACAGCGCCGTGGCCTTGGCCTTGCCGGTGGCATCCTGGTGGATGGCGATGAGGTCGGGAATGCCGCCGCCCTTCTTGAACTCGTTGCGCACCGTGTGACCGGGCGCCTTGGGCGCGATCATGATCACATCGAGATCGGCACGCGGCATGATCAGTTTGTAATGGATGTTGAAACCGTGCGCGAACGCCAGCGTCGCGCCCTTCTTCAGGTTCGGCTCGATGTCATCGGCATAGATCTTGCGCTGATGTTCATCCGGCGCCAGCACCATGACGAGGTCGGCGTCCTTGACGGCCTCCGCGATGTTCTTGACCGCGAGGCCGGCACTCTTCGCCTTGGCCGCCGAGGCCGAGCCGTCGCGCAGCGCGACCGTGACGTTGACGCCGCTGTCCTTGAGGTTGAGCGCGTGGGCATGGCCCTGCGAGCCATAGCCGACGATGGCGACCTTCTTGCCCTTGATGATGGAAAGATCGGCGTCTTTGTCGTAATAAACCTTCATGATGAACTCCGGAATGTTTCGAGTGGGGTATTCGGGAACGCGGTTCAGGCGCGCAAGGCTTTCTCGCCGCGCGAGATGCCGGACGGGCCGGATCGCACGACTTCGATAATGTCGGTCTTGCCGAGGGACTGGATAAAGGCATCAAGCTTGTCGCTCGCGCCGGTCAGTTCGATGACATAGGTGGTATCGGTGACGTCGATGATCCGCCCGCGGAAAATATCGGCCAGCCGCTTCACTTCCTCGCGCGCGGCGCCGGTGGCATCGACCTTGACCAGCATCAGCTCGCGTTCGAGGTGCGGGCCTTCACTGAGGTCCATGAGCTTGACCACGTCCACCAGCTTGTTCAGCTGCTTGGTGATCTGTTCGATGATTTCTTCCGAGCCGCGCGTGACCAGCGTCATGCGCGACAGGGTCGGGTCTTCGGTCGGCGCCACGGTAAGCGACTCGATGTTGTAGCCGCGCGCCGAGAACAGCCCGGCCACACGCGACAGCGCCCCGGATTCGTTTTCCAGCAGGATCGAGATGACATGTCTCATCAGGCCAGCTCCCGGTCCACGTCCGCGCCCTGCTGGCACGGCGACAAGTGCATTTCGTGCTGACCCTTGCCGGCGGCGATCATGGGGTACACGTTTTCAGACTGGTCGGTGATGAAGTCCATGAACACCAGACGATCCTTCAGCTTGAGCGCGTCCTTGAGCGCGCCCTCGACATCCGCCGGGTTGTCGATGCGCATGCCGACATGGCCGTAGGATTCGGCGAGCTTCATGAAGTCCGGCAGCGCGTCCATGTACGAGTGCGAGTAGCGNNGCCCATGTAGCGGTTGTTGAGGTTTACGATCTTGATCGGCAGGTCGTACTGCTTGGCCGTCGACAACTCCTGGATGCACATCTGGATCGAGGCCTCGCCGGTGACGCACACCACGGTGTCGTCCGGGTGCGCGAACTGCACGCCGATCGCGGCCGGCAGCCCGAAACCCATGGTGCCGAGCCCGCCGGAATTGATCCAGCGGCGCGGCTTGTTGAACTTGTAGAATTGCGCGGCCCACATCTGGTGCTGTCCGACATCCGAGGTGACGAACGCCTCGCCGAGCGTGAGCTCGTGCAGCTTTTCGATTACGTACTGCGGCTTGATGAGCTTGCTGCTCCGGTCGTAGGCCATGCACTGCAGGCTGCGCCACGTGTTGATCTGCTTCCACCAGGCGGCCAGTGCCGCCTTGTCCGGTTTTTTCTTGGCGGCCTTGGCCTGCTTGATCATTTCCTTGAGCACGGCGTCAGCTTCGCCGACGACCGGGATCTCGACCGGCACGTTCTTGGCAATCGACGCCGGATCGACATCCACGTGAATGATGCGCGCGTCCGGGCAGAACTTGGCGATCTCGCCGGTCACACGATCGTCAAAGCGCGCCCCGACCGCGAGCAACACGTCGCATTCGTGCATGGCCATGTTGGCCTCATAGGTGCCATGCATGCCGAGCATGCCGACCGAGAGCGGATCGTCGGCCGGGAACGCCCCCAGGCCCATGAGCGTCTGGGTGATCGGGTAGCCAAGCAGGTGCACGAATTCGGTGAGCGACTTCGAGGCCTCGCCGAGGATGATGCCGCCGCCGGTGTAGATCATCGGGCGCTTGGCATCGAGTATCAGATCCACGGCGCGCTTGATCTGGCCAGGGTGACCCTTCGACACCGGCTTGTACGAACGCATCGTGATCGTTTTCGGATATTCGTAGGTACATTTCTGCGCGGTGACATCCTTGGGAATATCCACCAGCACCGGCCCGGGACGACCCGTGGTGGCGATCACAAAGGCCTTCTTCACCGCGGTCGCCAGGTCGCGCACATCCTTCACCAGGATGTTGTGCTTGACGCACGGACGGGTGATACCGACCGCATCGACTTCCTGGAAGGCGTCGTTGCCGATCAGGCTCGTGGCCACCTGGCCGCTGAACACCACCAGCGGGATCGAGTCCATATAAGCAGTGGCAATGCCGGTAACCGTGTTGGTGACCCCCGGGCCGGAGGTGACCAGCACCACGCCGGGCCTGCCGGTCGAGCGTGCATAGCCGTCGGCCGCGTGGGTGGCGCCCTGTTCATGGCGCACCAGGATGTGTTTGACGTCCTCCTGCTTGTAGAGCGCGTCATAGATGTGCAGCGCCGCGCCGCCCGGATAGCCAAACACATACTCGACGCCTTCGTCCTTGAGGCAACGGACAAAGATCTCTGCGCCGGTCAGTTCCTGAGCCACCGTAAACCTCGATTGAGAATAAAAAAATGCCCGCAGACCGGGCATCCCATGATTTCTTGTGTCTGGAATAAGAAATTACTTAATAACTAGGCAGCCGGTCAATAGGAAATCCGGGAAAAACGACAATTTTTGAGGTACTTACGATGCCAACCGGCATCCCGCAGGCCGAGGTACTTAGCGGCAGGCCACCTTGCTGGTATCGAGACGACCGATAGCCGTGACCCGGATGGCGCGACCAACCTTGCCGCTGCACACCAGGAAGGCGACTGGCTGAGTCATGTCCCCGGAAACCGGTTCTGCCGCAGACAGTGTCTCGGCGTGGGCCGTCGACACCGGCGACAGGGCATTGAGCAGGCTGGCCAGGGCCGTCGGCTGTGCAGGCTGGGCGGTGGGACGACGATACCCGCTGGAACCGGCATCGGCCAGGACAGCGCCGTTACTCTGGAAGCGCACATGGTTTGCCCCATTCAGGACAACACGAATCGGGGCCGTTTTGGGCTGGACAACCTCCAGGATCCGGTCGTCACCGTCTACCACGCCCGGCTGTCCGGCATCATAAAAAGCAATATAACCCTGTGACCAGGGGGTCTGGGTGCAATCGCGGCCGTTGTTGCTGCTGCAAAGGCTGACGGACCCCCTCGCGGATATGGCCAAATGACGAGCCTTATGAAGCGATCCGACCAGCTCATTGGTATAGGCAATCACATGCCGGTCATTCACCAGCCGGTAATAAAGGGGGGCGGAACTCAAGGCGGTCACGGTAATGATCGCCAGAACGATGACACCCTGGTAAAGCGAAAAACCGCGCTGGCTGGACCGGGACATGGGGATCACTCAATTACGATGGCCTGCAGTTCAATTTGCAATGGCCATGCCAGCACGATGGCCTCCCCTCACCCTCGATTAAGGCCATGTTCAATATGAACTATTTCTTGGTCGCCCAGACTATCTGCCGACGGGTGTGGCCGGCCAACGCGGCAAAGTGCGCAGGTCTGCCGGATTTTTGCCTGAACGACTGCGGTTTGACAGGATGACCCATCAATTACGATCAAATAGCTGGCCTAGGCGCCTATTGCCGGCGCCAGGTCGTACCGCCCTTGCTGTCTTCCAGCAGTACTCCCTGGGCCTTGAGCTCGTCGCGGATGCG
>DKBE01000099.1:0-181 GCA_002451085.1 Proteobacteria bacterium UBA6908
GTGACGCGGCCTCCATGGAAGCCGTGTCGCCATTGCCAGCCTCCAGCGCCAACAGGATCCGGCGAATTGGAGTGGTGGGCATGCTGATCAATCACCCTCCTCGCTGCTGGGAATGCCGGCCGGTGGCACACCGTAGGCGCGCGCCAGTTCGGCAAGCGTGATGAGCCGGATTTCCACCTGG
>DKBE01000099.1:292-6413 GCA_002451085.1 Proteobacteria bacterium UBA6908
GCATACAGTTCCGCCGACGAAGCGCTGTCCCCTTCCACCTCGCCATAGGTCTGCTCAAACACCAGGCTGGCCGACAACACCAGTGGCCGGTCGTTCGCATATCGGGAACCGAGATACCCGGCCAGGATCATGACGCCCTTGGCGTGAATGGGGCCGGAGAGATCGACTTCACGCTGGATGTCGACCACCTCACCTTTGCCGATGCGGACATTGGCCGTAATCCGGGTTGGGTGTCCGAACGCATAATCGCCGAGCCCCATCACCGACAGGCCATTGATCTGGCCGGTGCGGCTGCCGCCGGTGTCAATCAGGATCGTGCCGCGCTGAATCGCTTCGTGCAGACGCTCGCGAATGCGATCCATGCGATTGATGCGCGCGTTGATGGCATGCTGGACATCGTCCCTGGTGATCAGGTCGCGCTTGGCTTCGCGTGCCCAATGGTCAGACTCTCGCAACAGGTCTGCCATCTCGCGCAACTGTACCGAGAGCTTCTCGGCATCTTCGACCTGGCGCGCCGCCTGTTCGACAACTCGTGCCACCGCGCTGCGGTCGAGCGGCAACAGTTGATCGCGTCGTGCCAGGGTCGCAATCAGCCGCGCATACATCAGGTTTGCATCGGGATCGCGCTTCATGTCGTGTCCGAAATCCACGGCCACCTTGAACAGTTCGCCAAACTCGGGATCGTAGGCGGACAGCAGGTAGTACAGCAGCGGTTCTCCCATCAACACGACCTTGATGTCGAGCGGAATGGGTTCCGGCTCCAGGGAAACTGTGCTGACGAGACTGAGCGCCTGTCCCAGGGACTCGATGCGCAACTCGCGGGCTGACAGCGCCCGTTTCAACCCTTCCCAGGCATAGGGCTGCATCAGCACCTTGCGGGCGTCGAGCAGAAGATAGCCGCCATTGGCGCGATGCAGGGCACCGGGTTTGATGAGCATGAAATCGGTGACCAGCGCGCCCATCTGGGCAATGTGCTCGATGCGACCGATGAGCGCCGGGAAAGTCGGATTGTTCTCATAGACGACGGGCGCGCCCTGCGTGCTGCTGTGGTCGATCAGCACATTCACCTGATAACGCCGCAGCGAGGCTCCGCCCCCGGGACGCTGTAGTGTGATTCCGAGGAGATTAATTTCCCCACCCTCTTCACTGCGCTTGAAGTCGTCGGCGTTGTCGATGACCGCCTGCTGGATTGACTCGAGGGTCTCGATGACCGTCGGGTGATCGGCATAACTTCCTTTCAGCTCATCGATCAGGTGTCCCACAACGGACATGGTCACTTCACGGTCGAGTTGCTGGATGCGTTGCTGGCCTTCGCGCCGCCATTGAGGCAACTGGTGAATGATCTTGGCCAGCTGTTCCTCGAGCGTGGCAATCACCGCTTCGGTGCGTTTCTTGTCCTCCTCCGGCAGCTTTTCGTAGTCCTCCGGCGACAGCACTTCGCCTTTTTTCATGGGCGCAAACGCCATGCCGGTCGGAGTGCGGATCAGGGCGATCTGGTGAGACTCCGCTTGCCGGTGGAGTTCCTGGAAGGCATGCTCGTGCTGTTCCTTGATCTGTTCTTCCAGTTCATGCCGGCGGGTCCGGTATTCCTCGCTCTCAAATGCCGCCGGGATGGCCACCCGCAGGTCATTCATCAGTTGCTCGATATCGCCCCGCAGACGAACGCCCATGCCGGCCGGCAGTCGCAACACGTGCGGCTTGTGCGCCTCGGCAAAATTATTGACATAACACCAGTCGGACGGAACCGGCTCACCGGCGGACCGCTCGCCGAGAAACTGCTCAACCACGTGGTGTTTGCCGGTTCCCGGCGCCCCCAGCACGAACAGGTTGTAGCCTTCGCGCCGGATGCCAATGCCGAACTGCAAGGCCTCGATGGCGCGCGCCTGCCCCAGCACTTCCGTCAGATCTTCAAGTTCGGCGGTCGTCTTGAAATCGAATTGCTCGGGATTGCAGCGCGTGCACAACGCTTCGGGTTTGAGAGGTTCGATGCGGGCCATGTGCCTCCTTTCTTGTTCTCGGTGCGTCTGGCACCGTGATGCAACAGTACTACTGTCGCGCGAATAGGCGGGGCAAACCTTGTCCTGCATCAAAACCCGGGCGGGTAGAACGACGTCGCGAAGCGACGAACCGCCGCTCGGGCGATTCAGGCAACCTGAACAGGAATGGCGTGGCGGGTGTGGGTGATGCGGTTGTGCGCGTCGACATACACCAGACGCGGCTTGAAGGCGGCAAGCTCTTTTTCCTCGAGCACACCATAGGCAGCAATAATCAGGATGTCGCCGGGCCCGGCTTTGTGCGCGGCGGCACCATTGACGGAGATGATGCCGGAACCTTCCTGGGCGCGAATCGCATAGGTCGAAAAGCGCTCACCGTTACGCACATTATAAACCTCCACCCGCTCGTATTCGCGGATGTCGGCAGCTTCCAGCAGGCGGCCGTCGATCGCCACCGAGCCTTCATAATCGAGCTCAGAGTGCGTGCAGGTCACACGGTGAAGCTTGGCGCGCAACAGGGTTCTCTGCATGATGTTCCAGTAATACCAAAGACAAACAGTTGGTTACATTATCCGCCTTCACGGGACGGGTTTCAATTCGACTTCCAGGTTATCAATTAACCGCGCCTTTCCCAGCCAGGCCGCGGCCAGAACCACCAGTTGCCGGTCACCGGCAACAGGGGCGGCCAGGTCCTGCTGGCGCCGGATGCTGACGTAATCCGGCCGCAGTCCGGCGGCCGCAAGCTTGCCGCTGGCTTCCGCCTCAACTGCGGCATAACCCGCTCCCGTCACGCCTTGAGTCCGGATCTGGTCGGCCACGGACCGCAGGACGGCATACAGCTGTGCGGCCAACGGCCGCTCTGCCGCAGCCAGGTAACTGTTGCGCGAGCTCAGTGCCAAACCATCTGGCTCGCGCACGGTTTCCACACCCACGATCTCAATTGGTAAATTGAAGTCACCGCTCATGAGCCGAATCACCAGCAGTTGCTGGTAGTCCTTCTTGCCGAACACGGCGACATCCGGTGTCACCAGCTGAAAGAGCCGATGCACCACGGTCGCGACCCCGCGAAAATGGCCGGGACGGGAGGCGCCACACAAAATATCGCTGATCCCCGGCACCTCAACCCGGGTGCTGGCGTCGCGCCCGCGCGGGTAGATCACCGTATCGTCTGGCATGAACAGGATATCGACACCGGCCGCTTCCAGTTGCGCCCGATCCTGTTCGGGTGTTCGCGGATAGGCGGCAAAGTCCTCGCGCGGCCCGAACTGCAACGGGTTGACATAGATGCTCGCCAGCACGGTGTCGGCATGTCGGCGTGCCTCGTGCATGAGTTGCACATGGCCACGATGCAGGTTGCCCATCGTCGGCACAAAGGCAATGCGCTGGCGTGCAGTGCGTCGGCGCGCGATTTCGCGCGTCAATTCGGCATGCGACTGGATGACAATCATGGCCACGTGATGGTGTGCTCGGGAGGCAGGCGCAGACAACGCCGAGAGTTATTGTTCAGTCAATCAGAAGCTGTGTTCAGAACCAGGGAAGGTGCCATTGCGCACGGCCTCGGCATAATTCCTGATCGCGACTTCAAGACTGCCGGCACCGTCCATGAAGTTCTTCGAGAATTTCGGACTGGGTCGCGGGTACAGCCCAAGCATGTCCTGCAACACCAGCACCTGGCCATCCGTGTCTTTACCGGCTCCGATGCCGATCGTGGGGATGGACAGTGCCTGCGTAATCTCGCGCGCCAGCACGGCCGGGATCGCCTCCAGCACAATCAGACCGGCGCCCGCTGCTTCCAGGTGCAGGGCATCTTCACGCAAGCGACGCGCGGACGGCTCATCCCGACCCTGGACGCGGTAACCGCCCAGCTGGTGAACCGATTGCGGCGTCAGACCAATGTGCGCGCACACCGGAATCCCGCGCTCAACCAGAAACCGCACGGTCTCGACCATCGGCGCCCCGCCCTCCAGCTTGACGACCTGGGCGCCGGCCTGCATCAGCCGGGCGGCACTGTCACACGCCTGCGCCGGCCCCTGCTGATAGCTGCCGAACGGCAGGTCGCCGATCACCAAGGCTCGCTGAACGCCGCGCGCGACACAGGCGCAGTGATACTCCATCTGCTCGAGCGTGACCGGCAGCGTGGAGTCATGCCCCTGCATGGTCATGCCCAGCGAATCACCCACCATCACGAGATCCAGCCCGGCTGAATCCAGCAGGCTGGCGAAGCTGTAGTCATAGGCGGTCAGGCAGGTGATCTTCTGCCTGGCCTGTTTCATTTCCCGAAGCGTCGTCAGCATCACCGGTTTCATGCCTGCTCTCGCGACGGCAACGGATTGAAGAAATGCCGACCGCTTTTTACATGACGCAGATAGGCAAGCAGCGCCTGAAAGTCCGCTTCGCTCTCGACAAAATTGACTTCGGATGCATTGACCATCAGCACCGGTGCGCCGCTGTAGTGATAGAAAAAGTGCGTGTAGGCCTCGTTGAGCTGCTCAAGGTAGTCGCGCTCAATCATGCGTTCGAACCCGATGCCACGGCGACGCACGCGCTCAATCAGCACATCCACCGGGGCCTGCAGATAAATCACCAGCTCCGGCACCGGCAAGTCGATCCGCAGCTGATCATAGACCTGTTCGTAGATTCGCAGTTCATCGTCGTCCAGGTTCAGGCGCGCGAACAGGCGGTCCTTTTCCAGCAGAAAGTCGGCGACCCGTGTCGGCGCAAACAGGTCACGCTGCTTCCACTCCTGCATCTGGCGGGCACGCTGGAACAGGAAGAACAGCTGGGTTGGCAAGGCGAAGTGTTTGCGGGACTGGTAAAAGCGTTCAAGGAACGGATTTTCCTCAGGACGCTCAAGCAGCAGATCGCTGCCAAAGGCCTGCGACAGCTTCTGCGCCAGGCTGGTCTTGCCCACGCCGATGGCGCCTTCGACCACCACATAGCCCGGGTACCCGGTTTTTTCATTCGCCATGCTCATGTCCTGACGTACCCTGCCACATTCATCCAGTCTGTTCTGCCAGTCGTTCAATGCCCTGACCCCGGCACGCCGGCAGCAGCTCTTCGACCCGTCCACGCCCGGGGATCTCCAGACCGGGTGCAATCTCATATAAAGGATACAGTACGAAGGCCCGCTCGTGCAGCCGGGGGTGTGGCAGGGTTAACGCCGGATCCTGGACCACCTGGCCGTCATACCACAGCAAATCAAGGTCCAATGTGCGCGGCCCACCCGGCTGATCGCGCACCCGTCCATGCGCGCGTTCGATGTCCAGCAAGGCCGCCATCAGATCTGGCGCCGTCAATTCGGTGTCCAATTCACACACGGCATTGATGAACGCCGGCTGGTCGGTCATCCCAATCGGTGCTGTACGGTAGAGCGAAGAACAACAGCGCCGACGGGTGCGGTCGAGTGACGCCAGCGCCCGTGCACCGGAACGCACCTGTGCCACCGGATCCTGGAGATTGGCGCCGAGGGCCACGAAGGCGCGCACGGCTCAGGCGGCGTTGCCGTTGCCGGGCTTTTTGCCGCGCCGGCGACGGCGGCGCTTGCCACCGCGCGGACGGCCGTTGCCGCCGCCCTCCGGCGCGACCGCCTGGATCATGCCCTGGCGGGCATTGGCGTCGACTTCCTGAAAGCGGGTCCACCAGTCGGCCAGCTCCTGCGGTTCTTCGCCGGCATGCGCGCGCAGCAGCAGAAAGTCGTAGGCGGCGCGAAACCGCTTGCTCTCGAACAACCGGAAGGCATTCTTGCCCTGGCGACGGGAAAAGCGCGACTGCAGCGACCAGATTTCGCGCATCGGAAAACTGAAGCGCTTCGGGATCGAGACATGCTGCTGTTGCTCGCGCAGCACCTGCTCGGCCGCACGGTTCTGGGCATCCAGCGGCGGCATGCCGTTGGCGATCAGGATGGCCGTGCGCTCGCGCACCGGTTCCCACAGGATGGCGGCGAACAGGAATGCCGGGTTGACCGGCTTGTCCTCGGCAATGCGCTTGTCGGTGTTGGCCAGCGCCTGCGGCAACAGCATGTGCGGAAAATGCTCTTCTTCGCCGGCCAGGCTTTCCTCGGCCTCCGGGAACAGGTACTGGAACAGGTCGTAGTGGCGCAGCATTTCATAGGTATCGAGGGCATGCCC
>DKBE01000018.1 GCA_002451085.1 Proteobacteria bacterium UBA6908
ACTATATAAGGTGGCAGTGGCATGTGGCCGATGCGCTCCAGAACCTTGATCAGTGGTTCATCGGTGATTAGCTCGATTTCATAAAACTCGCCCGATCGCCCAAGAATTCGCGCTTCCACGTCACCGTCGAGATACAGACACTGGCCGGGCTTCGGGGGCTTGCTGGCACGGCACTGGGCGAGGAAGCGATGCTCGTTAAGCAGGCGTTCAACCAGAAGTTCGATGCGTCCACCGGTGTCCTTCTCGCCGAACATCCGCGCCGGTATCACACGCGTATCGTTAAACACCAGCAGGTCGCCGGGTCGCAGCAACTGCGGCAGATCGGCAAACTGGCGGTCCTGAAGCGCTCCGCTCGCGCCATCGAGACACAGCAGGCGACTCGCGGTGCGCTCAGGCAACGGCTGCTGGGCAATCAGCGCGGACGGGAGGTCGTATTGAAAATCGGATTTTTTCAAGACAGTGCAGCGGGCCGTGGTGGCGTACGGCCCGCCATGATATCACCGGCCGAGTCGGATCAGTCCGGGACGCGATGCTTGCCAGCCGTCACCATGCGCGCGCTCGGACCTTCATTGCCCTGCTCTTCGATGAATTGCACTTCGGTGCCCAGTTCCAGCTGTTCGAAGCCGGGATCAAGCACGCTGTTACGGTGAAAATAGATTTCGCGCCGGTCCGCAGTTTGCAGAAATCCATAGCCCTGGGCCGGAAACAACCGCGCCACCCGCGCCGGCACCGGCACCGGATGTTCCTTGACGTCACCGCGACGCACCCGGTTATGGTCTTCGAGTTGGCGGACGGCCGCATTGAAGGCATCACGGATGGCGACATAGATGTCTTCATTCTGTACACGGTTCACGACCAGCTCTCCGCCGCCCGGAACCGTGATGTCAATGTGTACGCTGTACAACTTGCCCTGGTGCTTGCGGTGTTGCGGCGATTCAACCGTCACCCGGCAACCCATAATGCGGTCGAAAAAACGATCGAGCTTCGCCACCTTCTCGCGAATCCGGGTTTCAACGGCTGGCGATTCCGGAATATCCCGCAGCGTTACTTCCAGTGGAATTTGCATAACTTGACCCCCTGTGCACGGAGTGCGTATACGGCAGGACCGTCAATCCTGCATCCCCTGCGGCTTGCAGCAAGGCCAGAACTGCCGCTTATATTGAACGACGGTTAAATACTGACATGCGGAGGACGGCACAATCCCTGATCCGGATCAAAATCGGCCTATGTAAAAAAATCAATGCAACTCGTGCCGCACTACGTTCCGGGCCACGACCAGCGCACCGCGTAGACCGACCTCCGGATCCATTACCACACGGACCGGCACTGTCGCTAACCAATGAGAATGGCTGCCCTTGTTGCAAAAGGCGCGCAGAAATTCCGGGCCGCGCAATCTCTCAATAATCCGAGGGGCAATTCCACCTGCGATATAAACACCACCAGTAGCCCCCGCGGCCATCGCCAGATTACCTGCCTGCGAACCGAATATACGAACAAACAGATCCAGCGTGGCGGAGGCCAGAGCATCCTGGTGCTGCAGGGCTGCCTGGGTAATGGCGGCGGCAGGATCGCCTGCCTGAATGGCCTGTGCCAGTACCGCACTTTCATCCGCAAACCGGCGCGCACGCAAAAATTCATACAAGCGGGAAAGACCCGGGCCCGAGAGCACGTCTTCATAACAGGCTCGTCCCCGGGTGGTGATCAGCCAGCGCGCCAACTCCAGTTCGAGTTCGGAGGTGGGGCCAAAATCCACATGCCCACCTTCGGTGGCCAGCACCTCAACACCTGAGGGTCGCGGAACGAGAATCGCCTGACCCAGCCCGGTGCCGGCACCGAGCACTGCACGCGTCCCACCCAAAACCGGTTTTCCCGTCTGCAGAATGGAAAAGCTCGCCTCTGGCATCACACCGATCCCATGACCGACGGCCTGGAAATCGTTGATCAGAAACACGTGCCGTATCGAAAAACCGGAAGCAAGGGCGGCGCTGTCCAGCACCCAGGGCAGATTGGTCACCTGTACCCGTTGACCGTGGTCCGTCGCTTCAACCGGACCCGCGACCGCCAGGCAGGCTGCTGAAACCGAACCGGGGGATTCGGCGTCAAGAAAGTCGCGCAGAATCGTATCGAACCCAGTAAAGGCCTGGCTGGCATACTCCCGGGACCGCCGCACACGGCAATCGTCACCATCACAGGCCACCAACTGCAACCGAGCGTTCGTACCGCCAATGTCACCGGTCACAATGTGCAACGCCATCACCCTCGAGATTCTTGGCAGGGACCGCTATTCTCCCGCGCAGTGCATTGTTATACTTCGCGCTCGCAAGCCGGGGTGGCGGAACTGGTAGACGCGACGGACTCAAAATCCGTTGGTGGCAACACCGTGTCGGTTCGATTCCGACCCTCGGCACCATTTCCGCCGCAGCGCTCAGCTGACCTTGTAGTATTCCTTATACCACTCCACAAATCGCGCAATGCCGGTTTCCACGGTTGTGTCCGGACGGAATCCGACTGCCTGCTCAAGCGCCTCGGTATTGGCCGAAGTGGCCGGCACATCGCCGGCCTGCATCGGCAACAGATCCAGTATCGCCTTTTTGCCGAGACACTGTTCCAGCACCTTAATGTAACGCATGAGCTCCACCGGATTGTTGTTGCCGATGTTGAAGACCCGATACGGCGCGTAGCTCGAGGCCGGATCAGGCTGATCCCCGCTCCATGCCGGGTTCGGCACGGCCGTGTGGTCGATCACTCGCACCACACCCTCGACGATATCATCGATATAGGTAAAGTCGCGCACCATTTTTCCCTCGTTGAACACCGGAATCGGCTCACCGGCCAGGATCCCCTTGGTGAACTTGAACAGCGCCATGTCCGG
>DKBE01000097.1 GCA_002451085.1 Proteobacteria bacterium UBA6908
TGATTGGCTGAGGCCGAAGTCACCGAGCGCCGCCGTGAGTTCATGCTCCAGCAGGGCTGGATCGAAGTGCGGGCATGGGCCGCGCGTGACGGGGATGGGGTGGTCTTCGGCGGCGGTAATCGGTGTGCTCATCGGATCAGTCCCGAATTGGACCAGTCGGCCGCAGTGCCGACTGAAAGGCAAAAAAGGCGTTGCCGATGGCTGCCGCCTGCGGCAGCGTATAACACTGGCTGTCGGCTGGCGGCGTGCAATCCTTGCACAGGAAGCGGATGTGACGACACAAACCATCGCTGCACGAGTGATGTTCGCAAGCCGTTGCCTCCCATACCACTCGTGCGCAGTCAGCCTGGTCGTGGTCGAGTCCGCCGTTGGCTTCCTGGCGGATCGTGAGTGGCGACTGGCAGTACAGGCAGACAGATTCAATTTCAGTAGTCTTCGCTGCCAGGCGGGCCACGGCCAGTGCATCGATGGCACACATCGCCTGTACCGCGCCACCCGGCAACTGCACATGGATTCCGGTGGGGCGGGCGCTGAATGGATAGCAACCAATTCCTTCCGGACCCGGGACCACGGCATCCAGTGCCTGCAGGGAGCGAAGCCGCTCCGGGTCAAACCGGGCGGGCTGTGGCACCGTGGCGCCCAGCCAGCTGGCCAGCACGTTTCGATAAACCTCCCGCAGGTCGGCCGGCGCGACCTGCAGCCGGGCTTCCAGCGGGAATGCGGCACGCAGGCGCTGCAGTCCATCGAGGACGGCATTGCGCAGCGACAGGCGGTCTGTTGAAGTGATGTCGGTCATGCCAAGATAAAGCAGCGGATACTGATGGTGGCCAGTGTGCGGTACGGTGTTGCGCGGTGCAAGCCGGACCCATCCGTCGTCTTGAAGTTCGGGACGTTGCGCTAGCCGTCATTTACCAGTACTGAGGATTTTGTCGCCATGTACTTGCATTATTTCCGATTTCTGATGCTCGTCCTGCTGGGTGTCATTGTCCCTGTCGTATCGCCGCAGGCCGCGTCAGTACTGGTTGACGCGGCCTGGCTCGAATCGCAGCTCAAGGATCCAAATCTGGTCGTGATCGACATGACCGACGAAGACCTGCAGTACACGCGCTACCACATCCCGGGCGCCGTACGGTTGGCCTACTCGGACCTGCTGAATGCACCCGTAGGCAAGAAACCGCCGACGCCGCTGTCAGATAACCAGCTCGCAATGCAACTGGGACAGCTCGGCATTGCCCGTGAAACCCGATTGGTGCTGTATGACGACATGGGCGGGCTGAACGCCGGCCGGCTGTTTCTCGATCTGGAGCGGATCGGACACCCGGCCGTGTCAGTGCTGGACGGCGGGTTGGTGAAATGGGTGCTCGAAGGTCGGCGGGTGGAAAACATCCCGGTGTTGCGCAAGCCGGCCACCTATACCCTTGGAAAAACGCGACGCGCAAATGTGGCGACGTTCTCGGATGTGCAGCGTGCGGCCAGCAAGGCCGATCCCGTGACCCTGCTGGATGTCCGTTCACGCGATGAGTACACCGGCAGCCCGAAGGAATCACGCAGCGGGCATATTCCGCAGGCGCGCTGGTGGCCGTGGGAACAGGCTATCCGCATGGATAGCGGATTCACCTTTCATAAACCCGAAGTGCTGCTGACCAGCCTGGCCAGGGCCGAGGTGCAGGATCAGAAGACGCCGATCATTCTTTACTGTCGTTCCGGACACCGTGCCAGCCAGAGTTACCTGACCCTGCGGCACCTGGGATTTGAAAACGTCCGGGTTTATTCCGGATCAATGAACGAATACCAGATGGATCGCTCCGCGCAGTTGGTGCGGGGCCTCACCCCTTGAAGTCAGTGTGTGGCGGTGGAATTCGATAAGGGTATTAGTTAATTAGCCGGGGCTTATATACCCTTCAATTCTGCTGATTGGCCCACGTCGGGTGATTCCGGGTATGGTTTGCGCCTACTTTCGCCAGGACCTGTGCAATGTCGAGCGTCAGCCCTGAGAACACCGGACGGACCGAGGTTAAAAACACCACCTGCTACATGTGCGCGTGCCGGTGCGGCATCCGTGTGCATTTGCGGGATGGCGAGATCCGATACATCGAGGGCAACCCCGACCATCCGCTCAACCAGGGCGTGATCTGCGCCAAGGGCGCTTCGGGGATCATGAAGCAGTACTCGCCGGCGCGTCTCACCAAGCCGCTCCGCCGCAAGGCCGGGGCCGAGCGCGGCGCCAACGAGTTCGAGGCCATCAGCTGGGAGGAGGCGTTCGGGATCCTGGAAGAGCGCCTGAAGAAAATCCGCGCCACCGATCCCNNCGAATGGGTGCCGATCAAGCCCGGTACCGACGGCGCGCTGTTCCTGGCATTGATCCACGAGATCATCAAGTCCGGGCTGTACGATCGCGACTTCCTGGTGCAATACACCAACGCCGCGCAGCTGGTGAATGCCGCCAAGGACTCCACCGAGTTCGGCATGTTCATGCGTGCCGAGGTGCCGGAAGAAGAAGGCTGCTTCGATCCACAGAACAAGCTGTGGTGGGATCGCCTTACCAACAAGGCCGTGGTCACGCACAGCGAAGGTGCCGATCCGTACCTGCTCGGCGAATTCACTCTGCCGGACGGTGCCAAGGTGAAGCCTTCGTTCCAGCTGCTGGTCGATCGTGTCAAGGATTACACCCCGGAGTGGGCGAGCGCCATTACCGGCATTCCGGTTGAGACCATCAAGCGCCTCGCCTACGAGATGGGCATCACTGCGCGCGACCAGAAGATCGAGCTGCCGATTGCCTGGACCGACATCTGGGGCAAGGACCACGAAACCGTCACCGGGAACCCGGTGGCATTCCATGCCATGCGTGGACTGGCCGCGCACTCGAATGGTTTCCATACCATTCGCGGGCTGTCGATTCTGATGAGCATTCTCGGCACCATCGACCGGCCGGGCGGGTTCCGCCACAAGGCGCCGTTTCCGCGCCCGATTCCGCCGTGCGCCAAAACGCCGCGAGGACCGGAAGCCGTCAAGCCGAACACGCCGCTCGATGGCATGGCGCTCGGCTGGCCGGCTGATCCGGATGATTTGTTTGTCGACCAGGATGGCGCGCCGGTGCGAATCGACAAGGCCTTCAGCTGGGAGTACCCGCTGTCGGTGCACGGTCTGATGCACAACGTCATTACCAACGCGTGGCGCGGTGATCCGTACCAGATCGACACATTGCTGATTTTCATGGCCAACATGGCCTGGAACTCGACCATGAACACGGTCGAGGTGCGGCAGATGCTGAACGACAAGGACGAGAACGGCGAATTCAAGATTCCGTTTATTGTCGTCTGCGATGCCTTCCAGTCGGAAATGGTGAGTTACGCCGACCTGGTGTTGCCGGACACGACCTATCTCGAACGCCACGACGTGATGAGCATGCTCGACCGGCCGATCTCGGAGTTTGACGGTCCGGTGGATTCGGTGCGCATCCCGGTGGTGCCGCCGACCGGCGAGTGCAAGCCGTTCCAGGAAGTGCTGATCGAGCTCGGCACGCGCCTCAAGTTCCCGGCGTTCGTGGACGGCAAGGGCCAGCGCAAGTTCAAGAACTACCCGGATTTCATTATTAATTATGANNCGCAACTGGAACAAGGGCTACCTGGAGTGGTCGCAGCGCCACCGCCTGACGCGCTACGCCGAACCGATCCTGATCCACATCTACTCGGAAGTGCTGCAGCAATTCCGACTGGCCGCGCAGGGCAAGACCCAGGGCAAGCAGCCGCCCGCACACCTGCGGAACCGCATCGAAACCTATTTCGATCCGCTGCCGTTCTACTACGAGCCGCTCGAAACCCAGCTCACCGACAAGCAGAAATATCCGCTCAATGCCGTGACCCAGCGGCCGATGGCCATGTACCACTCGTGGGATTCGCAGAATGCCTGGCTGCGCCAGATCCATACCCACAACTACCTGTACATCAATCCGAAGACCGCGCAGGCGCAGGGCATCGGCGACGGCGACTGGGTTTGGGTGGAATCGATGTGGGGCAAAGTGCGGTGCATGTGCCGCTACAGCGAAGCCACCGAGCCCGGCACAGTCTGGACCTGGAATGCCATCGGCAAGGCCGCCGGGGCCTGGAATCTCGATCCCTCGGCCAACGAGTCGAAGAAGGGCTTCCTGCTCAACCACGTGATCTCGGAAGAACTGCCGCCGACCCCCGAGGGCGAGCACCTGTCGAATTCCGACCCGGTCACCGGGCAGGCGGCGTGGTACGACGTGCGCGTGCGCATTACCAAGGCCGACGAATCGGATGAGCAGGTCAGTTATCCGCAATTCGAGCCGGTCAAACCGGCGCCGGGCGAGGGCAAGCGCAAGTCGTGGCTCGGCTACTTTGCCGGCAAAAGGAGAAGCGCATGACCCAGCTCGCGCTCGTCATCGATCTCAACGTGTGTGTGGGCTGCCATGCCTGCGTCACCTCGTGCAAGGAATGGAATACCTCCGGCAGTGCCGGGTTCATGTCCGACGACCGCCCGTATGGCAAGGACCCGACCGGCACGTTCTTCAAC
>DKBE01000083.1 GCA_002451085.1 Proteobacteria bacterium UBA6908
GTCTTGCCGGTGCCGGTCTGGGCACCGGCAAGAAGATCGCGCCCTTCGAGGACGACGGGGATGGCCTGGCATTGAATGGGGGTGGGTTCCGTGTAGCCCTTTTCGGAAACGGCACGGAGTAACTCGGCCGACAGGCCAAGACTGTTGAATGACATGGGGTGTAAGACTCCCGGCGCGCCTGTCCAAAACCGTGGTTTCAGACCGGTCCAGGCGTTACCTGATGAGTGAATAGGATTCGAGGCAAACCGCTAAAAGGGGGATGACCGCGAAGAATCGCCGCAGACCGGAGCGCGACGATGCAAGCAGTATAGCAGAACCCGCGGAAAACACGCAGCGTTAGTTCAGGATTCCAGTGTCAGGTGGCGCACACGCCAACCGTGGATGGTCACCTGACCACGATGACGCACATCACCATCCGTGGTGAACTCAAACCGGTAAGTACGGTAAAACGCCAGGCGGCCGCCGGGATCACGTCGCACCCGCACCTGAACTACTTCTACCGTATCGTCGAGCAATTGCACCTGCGCCTCCTGGCAGGCGCGTTTGCCGGCGGTGCGCGCCAGTTCGTGGCTACGCATTGCATTCAGCCAATAGGCCAGGATTGCGATAAACCCCAGCACGATGGCGATTTCCATTAACGATGGCATGATTGTGCATATTAACTGCCGGCAGCGGCGCTATACCATCCTTCAGAGAAATTCACGGCAATCACCCTGCCTTACGGAAACTCCTCGGCGGGACCATGTCGTGATCCGTGTTGAATCAGCCTCTGGAGCGCCGATCCGTCCATTGATTCTGATTTCCGTCAAGGTTTCAAACAGTGATGCCGTGGATCATTGTCAGACTTCCAGCCGTGCCGCAAACTTCCACCACGTCAATTTCGAAAAGGAGCTTCGCTATGGATCGTTCCATTGGTTCGCTCATGGTCGCTATGGTCTTCCTGCTCTTAAGCATACCGGCACCTGCGCAGGACACCGGTCACATCATGAAACACGGCGTGATCAGCGAAGACGTGTATCTGGCCGGTAGCAGCGTCACGGTCCATGCCCGCGTGGAAGGTGACCTGGTTGCTGCTGGCGGTGACGTGCAGACCACCGACACGGTTCGCGGCGATGTGCTGATGGCCGGGGGAACCGTGCAGGTACGAGGTCAGGTGGATGATGACGTGCGTGCCGTGGGCGCTGATGTAAACATCGGCGCGCGCATCAATGACGATCTGCTGGCGGCCGGCGGCAATGTCACGGTATCCCCCGATACCACGATTGGCGGACGTGCCTGGCTGGCGGGTGGTGCGGTGGATGCACGCGGAACAGTCGGCAAGGAATTGAAGATCGCCGGCGGCCGAATCACGGTCGGCGGCAACATCGGCGGCGACGCCGAGCTCATGGGTGAAAACATCGACATCCTGCCGGGCACGGTGATTCGCGGTAACCTGACCTATTGGAGCCCGGACGAGATCACCCTCGACAAATCCGTACGCGTGGGCGGTGCGATTACTCACGTCGATGTCGAAACCGAAATGCCGCGTCCGCCAGCTGCGGCCGGGTTGCGCTTGGGGTTGTTTACGACCCTGGCCGTCGCTGCCGTGGTGTTTACGCTCTTGTTTCCGGGCTTCAGTGTCGAAGCCGCGCACACCCTGCTCGGTTCTCCGTGGAAATCGCTGGGGCTCGGGCTGGCCATGCTGATGACCACGCCGCTGGTGATCCTGCTGCTGTTCGCAAGCCTGCTCGGAATCTGGCTGGGACTGGCGCTGTTCGCGCTCTATTTCGTGCTGCTCCTGGGCGGGGTGTTGACCGGCCTGTTGTTTCTCGCGGAACTTAGCCTGAAGTGGCGCGGGGCATCCGGCATCAGCCGCCGCTGGAGGATCGGCGCGATTGCCGTGACGGCCGCGGCACTATGGCTGGTGTGCCTGGTGCGGGGGCTTGGTCCACTGGTGATGTTTGCATTACTGGTCTTCGGCAACGGCGCCCTCTCCCTGGCCGTGTGGCGTCGTTACCGCCCGGGGTCATGACTCGCGCGTGTCGTCTGAACGAACCGAACGCCGGCGACCGGCAATCAACTGTAGCTTGGTTTGGCGCGACAGGCGCTTGATGGCGAGTTCACGCTGCAGAGCCATACCCCGGGCACCGACGGGTTCGCTGTAGACCAGAGTCACAGGACGGCGGCCGCGCGTGTATTTGGCGCCCGCGCCGGCATTGTGTTTGGCCACACGTGCAGCAACGTCCGTGGCCACTCCGGTATAGAGGGTACGGTCAGCACACCGAACAATGTACACATGCCAGTCACTCATCTATTCCCACGCTCTGTCGGTCTCAGGAGCCCTACGACCATTTTTAGCACGACAGACCGGACTTTAGCAGCACCATGGCCGACCAACGGCCAACCCGCGAACCGTACTGACCTTCAGCGCCAGCTAGAGTTATTAATAGACAACGACCGCCGGAATCCCGGAGCGCAAGTGATATCCACTGAACTCTTCCAGCAGCTGGTGCAGTGCACCAACGATTCGATTGTGGTCACGCTGGCCACACCGCTCGACCCACCGGGGCCGATCATCAGTTATGTGAATCCAGCCTTCACCACACTTAGCGGTTATCAGCCGGAGGAGATCATCGGCAAATCCACACGACTGCGGCATGGCCCCAAAACTGATCTCAAAACGGTGGCGCTGGTGCAGACGGCCATGGAAGCACAGCAACCCATCCGGGTTGAGCTGCTGTGCTACAGCCGGACCAACGAGGAAACCTGGCTGGACATCAACATCGTACCGCTGCGCAATACCCATGGCCGCGTTACCCACTTCGCCGCCATTGAGCGTGACCTGACTGCCACCAAGCAACTGCAGCAGGAACTGACGCTGATGGCCAATACCGACCCGCTCACCGGGCTGCTCAATCGCCGACGGTTCATGGAATGCGCCGGTACCGAATTCTCGCGCGCCCAGCGCTACCAGCGTGAACTGGCCATGGTGATGCTCGACATCGATCACTTCAAAAACATCAATGACGCTCGCGGTCACCTGGTCGGCGATCAGGTCATCAAGGCCATGGCCCGCCACACGCAGACACTGTTGCGCACCTCCGACTGGCCGGCACGCTGGGGTGGTGAAGAATTTGCCATCCTGATGCCGGAAACCACGCTCGATGGGGCCACGAACCTGGCCGAACGGCTACGCGCGGATCTGGCCACGCTAACGGTCAAGACGGCAGACGAATCACTGCAATTTACCGTGAGCGCCGGGGTGGCGGCGCGCACCGAAAATGATCATCACTTCATGGCGCTGATGGAACGCGCCGATGCGGCGCTGTATGCCGCCAAGCATGCCGGCCGCAACTGCGTGCACCTGCACGACACGCGGGAGACGCGCGCTGCCTAGATCTGATTACGCAGCATCAGTTCGTCGGGGTGCGGCGCGAGATAGTGCTGATCGGCCAGATACGCGTCGGGATAGCGACGCAGGTAATGGCGGATGAGCGTGATCGGCACCACCAGCGGTACCTGGCCACGACGGTAGTTCGTGATCACATCCTGCAGCTCAATTTTGTCTTCAGCGTCAAGGTGCTTCTTGAAGAAGCCGGCAACATGTTGCAACACGTTGGCATGCCGGGTGCGGGTCGCCGGTTTTTTCAGGGCCTGCATCAGCAGACGCACATAACGCTGACCCAGCTCCGGGGTGGCACCCTTGCCGGCTTCGGCCACCAGTCGTCCTAGCTCCCGATAGCTCTTTTCATCATGTGCCAGCACAATAAATTTGTGGCGTGTGTGAAACGCTACCAATCCCTTCGGGCTGAGGCGCCTGGACACGAGCTGCTGCCAGCGATGATAGATCCACACCCGTTCGATGAAATTCTCGCGCAGCACCGGGTCCATGAGCCGGCCCTCCTCCTCGAAGGGCATCTCCGGGTGCAGGGCCAGCAGCCGCCCGGCATAGAGTCCGCTCGTGGTGCCGGCCGGCATGCCCTTGGCGGTATACAACTTCACACGTTCCATGCCACAGCTTGGTGAATTTTTCTTGAGAATATATCCACTGATGCTGTGCAGCCGCGGCGCCACCTTGTCGGCATAGGCGACCAACCTGTCGGTCACATCGAGCGACGAATCCTTCACACCCTGAGCCCGCACAGTGTGTCCGACCTTGACAAGCCGGATGGTCGGACGCGGTACGCCCAGGCCGATCGCCACTTCCGGGCAGTACGGCACGAATTCGAAAAACTGGCCAAGCGACTGGGTGATGTATTCGTTGTGTTTGTGGCCACCGTCGTAGCGCACTTCCTGACCAATCAGGCAGCTGGATATACCAATGCGGATGCGCGCCGTCATGTCGCCGTGCCCCACACCGCATACAGCGGATCGGCGTCGGCCAGCTGGTTGGCATACTTGTCCTCCGCCGGACGTGGCCAACCACGCGCCGTCTCCGTTGTCAGCACACCAAAGCCGCCGCTCAGGCGGAAATAGTCCAGTATCAGGCCGAGGCGTTCGAACGGATGCAACATCGGCCACAACGCAATCGCCTTGGGCGGAAACCAGCGATCCGAGAAGGTCAGCGCGAACGTCGCCCCGTCTTTCAGTACGCGCCGTACGTCGCGGAAAACCTCGACCGGCTTCACCAGATACTCGACCGAAGCCGTACAGATCACGGCATCGAAATGCGCGTTGGGGTACGGCAACTCCACCTGTTCGTTCAGATCCTGCACGGTGCGCTCGGTCAGTCGCGGATTCTCGCGCAATTCGTCGGCATTCATCCCGAGGCCGGTTACGTTCAATTCCGTATCGGGCAGGTGCGACACCCAACTCGACATCAGGTCGAGCACCCGCATACCCGGCTTCAGCAGACGTGCATAGACGGCGGTGATCTGGCTGCGGAGTTGCGAGTCGAGGTGCTGGACCAGGCGCGGCTGATGGTAAAAGAGCTTGTCGGCACGCTCATCGAGGCGAGCGAACGGCGTTTCGGAATAAAAATCGGTGGCGATGTCCGGATGCGGAACCTGCATGCCGGGACCGTTGCTGCACAGTTCCTGTGACACATCCTGGCTGCGCCCGCCATGCTCGTGGGCGACACCGAGATCTTCCAGAACCCGACCCTCGACCGTCAGCGGATAGCGTGCCAGCGGATGATTGAGGTCGACCCGTGCTGAGCCTTCGTGCTCGCCCAGATAGCGCATCGGGCGACGATCGCCGGCAAACACATCCGGCAAACCGGTCACCATGCCACGTGGATAGAAACGTCCGGCATGCGGTGCAAGGGGCTGGCCACCACGCAGCTTTAGCTGGATCTGCTCCAGTGATACACGATGAATATTGCCGGCGCTCCATGCACCGACCAGCTCGCCGGCCGCATACGATTCACTCACCGCCTGCCCCACGTCGAGCGCACCGAGCCGGTCGGATAGGGTTCCGGGGAAAAAATCACGCCAGAAATTGAGCTTCTCGAAAAACAGGCGCTCGGTGTGACAAGCGACGGGACTCTCCCAGCGGAGTGCGAATTCGAGAGCGGCGATACGTGAACGGGGCATGGGTGCATGTAAACGCGAAACCGGTTTTGCATCAAGGGGCTGAACGTTGGGGTCATTTTGATTTGCCTGACCGGTAGCATGTTACAGTTCTGTTTGCTCACGAAACCGGGGGACCACATGTCCGCGCTCGATAGCTGGCAGGAAGAAATGCGCTCGGCCTGGCTGTATCGCCTGCTCCAGCGGACCGAACCGGATCCGGCCCGTGGCCAACTGTTTCTACAGCTGGCCGAGGCCGCCGAGCACCAGGCCGATGTCTGGCGCACACTGCACCAGCAACAGGGAGGAACCGAACCCTTCTTTACCACGACTGTACGGCTGCGGGTGGTGGCCTTGCTGCTGCATTTCATTCGTCCGCAGCGTTTGCGCCCGGTGCTGGCAGCCATGAAGGTCCGCGGCCTGTCGGTGTACGACACGGCACTGCCCGGCCACGCGATGCCGACCCGGATTGAACAAGTCGGCGCCCGCCACCGGGCCATTGGCAGTGGTGGCAATCTGCGTGCCGCGGTATTCGGCGTCAATGATGGCCTGGTGTCGAACACCAGTCTGATCATGGGCGTGGCCGGTGCCACGGCCGATACGGCCCTGATCCTTACTACCGGAGTCGCCGGGTTGTTGGCCGGTGCGCTCTCGATGGCGGCGGGCGAATACGTGTCCATGCGCTCGCAGCGCGAGATGTACGAGTATCAGATCGGACTCGAGCGCGAGGAGTTCGCGCAGTACCCGGAGGAAGAGGCCGAGGAACTGGCGCTGATCTATCACGCGCGCGGCATGGGCCTGGCGGAAGCGCGCGAGGTGGCGCGCAAGATGCTGACCGATCCGGAACACGCGCTCGACACCCTGGCGCGGGAAGAGCTGGGGCTCAACCCGGACGATCTCGGTTCACCCTGGGGAGCCGCTATATTTTCCTTCCTGGCGTTCACGGGCGGCGCCCTGATTCCGCTGGCACCCTTTATTATTCACCTGGGAGTCCCGCCGTTGCTCGGTGCGGCGGTGCTGGCGGGGGTCGCGCTGTTTGGCGTGGGTGCCGCCCTCTCGCTATTCACCGGGCGCGGTGCCGTGTGGGGTGGATTCCGCATGATGCTGATCGGCGCAGCGTCCGGGCTGGCCACCTATGCAATCGGGCACTGGCTGGGCGTAAATCTCGGATAGACCGATTCCACTTGCACCTGGGTGCCGTCACGGGACGGCAACCTGCCTTTTTTCGCTACGGAAAGACGGACTGTCCCGGCCTGAATACTGGTCGTTGATACACCTCTATTGAGGTATTCAGGGGAATCCAGTTTCCGCGAAAGGTGTTTTGAACGCATTTCTTCCTGCTGGTCTTGGCACACCGTGTGCATAGGAAGCGCAAACATCAATAAGCGCGCGGCCCAAAGAATCACCCCCCCATGTCGAGACCTGCCGCCTCCCTGCCGCGTACAACGGAAAGCCAGTCTGGCGACTGCCATGGCGAACTCACGCCGGGCATGCAATTCGACGATCTCGTCGTCGAACGCCTGGTCGGCACGGGTGCGATGGCCAATCTCTACCAGGTTCGGGATGCCGGTGGCAACGAGCGCGTTATCAAGGTTCCGCGCCTGTCACTGGCTGTGGACCCGGTCTGCTCGGTGGCCTTCGAGAATGAATTGCGACTGGCGCCGTACCTGACTGACTTCCGTTATGCCTACATGCCACGTGCCGGCGGCACACAGAGCCGGCCATACCTGTCAATGAGCTATATCCGTGGCCATGATCTATGGTCACACCTCAAGCAGTATGGGGCGCTCTGTGAAATCGAAGCCCTGGAACTGGGCATCAAGATTGTCCACGCCGTCGGTGAACTGCACCGTCAGCGCATCGTGCATCTTGACCTCAAGCTGTCGAACGTGATGCTGACGCCGGATGGTGAAATCCGCCTGATCGATTTCGGGCTGGCCAACCATCTCGATTTGCCTGACCTGATTTTCGAATCATTCCGCGAACCCAAGGGCACACCGGCTTACATCGCCCCTGAGCAGTTCATTGGTGTGCGTGATGAACCACGCAGTGATCTGTATTCAGTCGGTGTTATGCTCTTCGAACTTGTCACCGGGAAACTGCCATTCCGCGAGCAATCCACGATGCTCGACGTATTCAACCGAATTAATTCCCGGCCGGAATCACCGCGTCGCTACGCACCATCGGTCAGCCAGGCCCTTGAAGTCATTGTGGCCCGCTGCCTGCAGGCCAGCCCGGATGATCGATTTGCCTCGATGGATGCGCTCGGCGATGCCCTCAAGGCCTGCCGTGACTCGCAAACGGTCGCTGTCGTGGCGAGTGCGGAGACTGCGCCGCAACGCACGCGGCTTGCAGACATGCCAAGCCTGATCGGGAACTATCTGCGGAACCGCTGGGTTCGGCGCCATGATAATTTTTACGGAACGGTCAATGGTTGGTCCGAGCGACACCGCGCGCGGCGCCCATCCCGGCCATACCGCATTCTCGCCACACTCAATCTCGGCAAACCACAGGCAGCGCTCGGTCGCGCCGTCCTGCAACAGTCGTTACAGCTGGCGCGTGCCCAGACAAATACCTACCTCACCATCATGAGTGTGGTGTTCGTCGATATCGGGATGGCGAGCGGCGAGAAGGAGTCCGAACGGATGAATGCGGCGGTGATGCAGGGACGCCAGGACATCCGGCAGTTGCTCGACACACTCAACACCAGTGGCGTCACCGTCAACATCAATGTTGTGGCCAGCAATCACCCGGTGGATGTTATCCAGCAATATGCAGGTGACTATGGGGTGGATCTTGTAGTGATCGGCTGCCGGCCGAAGAACCCGCTGGCGGCGTTTGTGCAGGGCCGTACTGGTTACAAGATCCTGACCGCAGTTCGATCAAACGTGTTGATCGTGCATGAACCGCTCGCAGATACATTGCCCAAGACCCCACCGGTGGTGGTGGCGGCTGTCAACACCTGAACCGGATACAGACTCTCAGCGCGCGCTGTACAGACGGTCCGCGAAGACGGAAGCCAGTCCGGCGTTGCGGATCTTGCCCGCCGCAGAATGCTGGTCATAGGACACTCGTTCGAAACGTACCGATCGTTCACCCGCATCGTAGATGGCGTAACTGGCGCGCGGATCGCCATCGCGCGGCTGACCGACTGATCCCACGCACACGACATAGCGCGATCCGGCCCGAAAGGATACCTCATCACCTGCCTTTGCCAGATGACGGGTGATCTCGCCCTTGTGTCCCGCCATCTCGAAAACGTACGGAATATGAACGTGGCCGATGAACACCACATCGGTGATGGCCGCCTTCAGGCAGGCGCGTGCCTGCGATACGTCTGTCACGTATGGCCAGCGGTTTGAATCATGCGCACTGGCGTGCGTGTAGGTCACACCGTCCTCGACATGCAGATAGGTCAGTGACCCGAGCCAGTCGAAGTGAGCTTTGCAGAGTTGGCGACGCGTCCATTCGGCCGACTGTCGGATCCATTCATTTGGAAACTCACCAAGACCCGGGGCGACCACATACTCGTCGTTGTTCCCGATGACACTGACCAGACCCGGCAGAGACAGGAGCAGATCCAGAGTTGCCGCCGGGTCGGCGCCATACCCGACACAATCACCGAGACAGATGAACCGTCCTACATTGCGCGCCAGCGCGTGATCCCGCACGGCCGTCAGCGCCTCAAGGTTGCTGTGCAAGTCGGAGATGATGGCAATCTTCATGCGTACGGGCGGTGTGCAGCACTCATTCAATTACGGGTATAACATGCCGGGGCGTCAGGATTCATCTAGCCAGCGTACGATATAAAAGATCCGCAGTCCTTCTGAAGACCGTGCCGGCCCGACTACGCGTGCCGGGTACAGCTTCTTGTCCGGATTGGAGCCGGCATGCGCAGCGGTTTCCGATTCGACCACGGTCACATTGCCTTCCGGAACCCGGTCTCGGGCACGTCGCGGTGCATACACGACTGCATAGTGCTCATCAGCCACCTTGGCGTCCGGATCAAGCCGATAGCCCTGGACCATCGCGATCAGCTCCCGCCGTTTCGGCGATTCTCGGCCAGCATGTTGCAGAACATCGCACCCTGCTCGATCGCGTCATCCAGCGCCACATGGGTATGCGGCAGGCCTTCGTCGAACCAGCGTTTCGGCAGATAGGTGCGGGTGGTTTCCTGGAACGTGGTCTTGCGCATGCCCATGGCATAGGAGCGGACATCGAGTGCGTTCTCGCGGAAGGGACGCTCCCCGGTGAATCGCACCAGATACCAGTACACCCACATGAAGTCCCAGGAGGCCGGAAACCCGACGAACACCCGACGACCCGGCAGGCCATTCAGCCAGGCCAGATATTCGCGCATGGCGACCTCCGGCGACCGGGTGTTCTGCCGACATTTCTCCCAAGCCTCGGGAAAGTCCTGCCACCAGGCCATGGTGCGTGCATCCGGCACAGCGTCGGCGAGTGCTTCAAGATTAATGGTAAAGGTGGATACCAGCGTCTTGTCCGGACGATAGGCCGCCGAGGCCAGGCTCAGCATGGAATGGGCTCCTGGAATCGGACCATCCGCTTCAATATCGGTACTGATATAGATTTCCGGCTCCTGCTTCACTGACAAATTCTCCAATCGGGGCGGCGCGGACGGACCTCGGTAACCATCCCGCACTGTGGGCAGGCGGGAGCGGGGAGATACCTATTATTATGATAATGCAGCCACCTATGGTATCATGCCGCGGTGTGCTGTGGGGTGTGCCTCCGCACATGTAGCAGCTCTCAATGCGCGCGCGGCAGCATCGCTCTTCCCGCCTTCCGCCCAACGACTTTGAGGTCAACCGGCCGGCCCAACCGGTCGAAGTATATTTCTGGCCAAGTGGCCGGACACCATCAGAGGTAAACCATGCTCAAGATGTACGTCGGCAACCTTTCACCGGATGCACGGGAAAAAGACGTGCAGGAACTGTTTTCGCAGCATGGTCGGGTGCGCTCGATTCGACTCGCTGCTGACGTGTTCTCCGGCCAGTGCCGGGGATTCGGATTTGTGGAAATGGAAGGTCACGAAGCCCGGGCGGCCATTGCGGCGCTCAACGGTACCCAGTTCATGGGCAAGGCCATCAAGGTCAATGAAGAACGCGCCCGTGATCCGCGCCGCGGCGGTGGACGCGCAAGACGTTAACAATGAGGTAATGAGACATGCCCCGTAGCCTGAACAAGACCGATTCTCTCGCCGCGCACGCCCTGGTGCCGTTTCGCGTGGCCCGCGTTGAAAAGACCTCGCCGCCGGATGGCGGCAGCACCGATATCTGGTATCGCTATGTGCTGGACAATGGCCGTTCAACCATCACCGGCTTGCGCCAGGGCCCACTGAAGGAAGTTACGGCCTATGCCGAACGCTGCGCCGAGCAGATCAACGCCCGCGGCCAGGGCAAAACCTCAATGTGGGCTCCGCGCGGACGCAAACCGGCCGGCGCCACACCCCCCGCCACCGAATCCTGAACGGTTCCGGTGTCCAAAAAAAAGAACCCCGCCTTTCGGCGGGGTTCTGCGTTTCAAGCCGTGGTTACAGGCCGAACGTTAGGCCGGCTGCACGTTGGCAGCCGACGGGCCCTTCGGGCTCTGCTGCAGTTCAAACTTCACCTTCTGCCCTTCCGTCAGCGTCTTGAAGCCGCTGCCCTGGATGGCAGAGAAATGCACGAAAACATCCTTGCTGCCGTCCGCCGGGGTAATAAAACCGAAGCCCTTGGCGTCGTTGAACCACTTCACCGTACCTTGAATCATGAAATCACCTCACGTTGATATTTTAAGAACAATGCTGCAGAGGACCTTCGAGCGAACCTGCCGAGCACTGCCGATAACGGAGGGACTTGCGGTAGGGCGGGTAGGACGAGCACTGCAACGCGTTTTACCATACACGAATACCCGACGAAAAGCGAGTACTATTTCAGCGCCCCCAACGCCGGCTCCGTGTGATGAACCGTATTTTATATAATGGCCGATATCCCTCTTTCCAAATAGCGCAGGAATAACCCATGTCTATTGAACACCACAGCCTGCTCAATGAATTTCCGGAATACCGGGAACGGATTCACACTCTGAAAACCGGAAACCCGCTGTTTGCCGCGCTTTACAAGGAATACCAGGAACTCGACAAGCAGATTTTCCGTATCGAGGAAGAGATCGAGACCCCGTCCGATCAGTACACGGAGGACCTCAAGAAAAAACGCGTGCACCTCAAGGATCAACTCTATGACATGCTCCGAAACCTCTGACACCGGCCTGACCCTACCGGCCGCCGTCGCCGCGCTCGATGCACACACCCGGCTCGAGCTCGAAGCCGCGGCGTTTCGCGGACTGGTCGCTCATCTGCAGCGCCGTACCGATGCCCAGAACATTGACCTGATGAACCTGGCCGGATTCTGTCGCAATTGCCTGTCCAAGTGGTATCTGCAGGCCGCACGCGATCGTGGCATCGGTGTGGACTACGATTTGGCGCGCGAGGTAGTCTACGGCATGCCGTATGAGGCCTGGAAAAAGCAGTTTCTGACAGATGCCACTGCCGAGCAGCAACGTCGCTTCGAGGAAACCAAACCCTTGCACGCATTTGTAAGCGGCCACCAAAAGGGCTGAAGGCATGACCCGCCCTATCCCCATGGCAAATCCCGCCAGATGATCGAAGTCGACGTTACGGTCGTCCGCAATTTTCTGATTGCGATCCTGCTCGGCGCGCTGGTCGGCATCGAGCGCGAGAAGCACAAGGTGGCGGAACATCCCTACAGTTTTGGCGGGCTGCGCACCTTCATCCTGTTTGCCCAGGCCGGGGCCATCGGCGCCTGGCTGTCGCAGCATCTCGGCACTCCCTGGGTTTTTGTCGCCACCCTCGTGCTGGTGGCGGTCGCCGTGGTGGCCGCCTATGTCATGGAAGGCCGCATCAAGCCAGACTCACTTGGGCTCACCACGGAAATCGCCGCGTTCACCGTTTGCCTTCTGGGTGGCGCCGTCATGTACGGCTATGCCGAACTGGCGGTCGCGCTCGCCATCCTGACGTCGGCAGTACTGGCATTCAAGCAGCCGCTGCACGGCATGGTACAGAAGCTTGGGACCGATGACCTGTATGCCGGACTCAAACTGCTGATTGCCACCTTCATCGTCCTGCCGCTACTGCCGGCAAAACCGATTGACCCATGGCAGGCATTCAACCTGTACAAACTGTGGCTGCTGGTGATCCTGATTTCCGGCCTGTCACTGGTCGGCTATATAGCGATGCGCTGGCTGGGCACGGCACGCGGCACCGCCATTACCGGCCTGAGCGGCGGACTGGTGTCGTCCACGGCCGTCAGCCTCGGCTTCGCCCGCCAAAGCCGTGTCGATCCGGATCCGTTTGCCGGCGATACGCTGGCGGCTGGAATTCTGCTGGCATGGGGAGTCATGTTCGCGCGGGTGGTGATCACGGTAACCATTGTCTACCCGCCATTGGTTTCCGGGCTGCTGATTCCGTTCACCGTCATGGGTACGGTCACGGCCGTGCTGGCCGGCGGCATGTACTGGCTGGGAAACCGCCGCAAGCACAAGCTGGAACAGCGCGAGGTCGTGCCGATAAAAAATCCGTTCAGCCTTGCCGCCGCCACCCGCTTTGGCTTGCTGTTCGCGCTCGTACTGCTCGTGGTCAAGATCACCGAACGTTACGCACCCACCGAAGGACTCTACCTGGTCGCGGCACTTGCCGGGCTCACTGATGTGGATGCCATCACCCTGTCGATGGCGGAGTACGCACGCCAGAGTTCGGCCTACTCGACGGCGGCCATTGCAGTGGCCACGGCAGCACTCAGCAACACGGTTGTGAAATGCGGCATGGTGCTGGTGCTCGGCAGCCAGGCGCTGCGATTCCGAATCCTGGCCGCCACCGTGGCCATCCTGGTCAGCGGTGTCCTGGCCGTACTGCTGTCCCGGTAATTTGTTGTCACAACAAAAAAGCCCGGGGAATCCCGGGCTTTTTTGTTCCAGACCAAATCGATCAGTCCAGCGCCGATCGCATTCGCTCCGACCAGTGACGGCGCTTGTTCTGGCCCGGCTGAGCAGTGCGGGCATGCTGCCCACCCGCGCCATTGCGCCCTTTTGCCGCTTCCATTCGCTTTCCGGCATGCTCGGCACGCGGCGCAAAACCGCGCTCGTTGCGATTGGCCCCGCGCTGCCCCGGTTTGCCGGCATGCGGCTTGAAGCCCTGTGTATGACGACCCTGCGGTTTGCGCTGACCACGATCATGACGCGGCTCGCTGCGTTTCGGTTCAAGACCGGCAATCACTGAGCGCTCGAGGCGCCGGCCGACCAGGCGTTCGATACCGCGCAGATTGCCATGGTCATCCGGTCCGACCAGCGAAATGGCGATACCGCTGGCGCCGCCACGGCCGGTGCGGCCGATGCGGTGGATGTAGTCCTCGGCCACACGCGGCAAGTCGAAGTTGATAACGTGGCTAAGGCCCTGGATGTCCAGGCCGCGGGCCGCGACATCCGTGGCCACCAGCAGGCGATGCTCACCGCTCTTCATGCGGTCGATGACACGCTTGCGCTCACGCTGGTTCATGTCGCCGTGCAGTGCCGCCGCGCCATGACCCTGCGCGGTGAGCCGCTCGGCGAGCTTGTCAGCACCGCGCTTGGTGGCGGTGAAGATTACCGCCTGGTAAAGCCCGTCATTGCTCACCAGATGCGTGAGCAGCGAATGCTTGTGCGAGATGTCATCGGCGGCATGCACCTGCTGGGTGATGGACGCATGGCGATCGGTATTGCTGGCGAGCGCGATGCGCGCCGGATTCTTCAGCAGCTGCTGGGCGATCTTGAGTACCGTGCCCTCGAGCGTGGCCGAGAACAGCAACGTCTGGCGGCTGGCCGGGGTGGCGGCGGCAATGGTCTTGACCGCATCCACGAAGCCCATGTCGAGCATACGATCGGCCTCGTCCAGCACCAGCATCTCGATACGCGAGAAATCGATGCGTCCGCGTTCCATGTGGTCCATCAGTCGGCCGGGTGTGGCGACCAGGATGTCCAGCGGCTGGCGCAGCAGATTGAGCTGCGGGCCATAGGACATGCCGCCCACCACGCTGCCAGTGCGCAGCCGGCACTCGGCACCGAATTGGCGGATGTTCTCGGTGACCTGCAGGGCCAGTTCGCGCGTCGGGGTCAGCACCAGCACGCGCGGACCGCGGCCCTTGGCCACCGACGGCGTCAGCAGTTTATGCAGGGCGGGCAGCACGAAGGCGGCGGTCTTGCCGGTACCGGTCTGGGCCGAGGCCATCAGATCGCGGCCTTCCAGGGCCACCGGGATGGCGTCGCGCTGGATATCGGTCGGCTGCTTGAAATGACAGGCGGCGATGGCGCGCAGCAGCTTCGGGTCGAGCTTCAGATTTTCAAAAGACAAAATAGATTCCTCTTCCGCTTACCACAGGCGGATTTCATGTAAATAACGACGGAAACGAACGCAGCGAAATTACGTGGCTGTAATCGGCGCCTGGTTCGAGGGAAGGCAGATCTTCCCAACGTTGCTAACCAGGTAACCGCTGAAGAACCGCAGAAGGGAGGTCAGGAACGTCAAACCCCATACATCGGGGAGGCCGCACTATACGCAGATCCGGCGGAGATTGCCAGTCGTTTTACAGGCATTGGGGCCGGAAAAAGGCCCCAATATTGAACATTTACACCGTGGCGCGGCGGATGCGTTTCTTGAAGTTGTGAATCTGGCGCAACACGTCGCCCAGTTCCTTGCGGTCCTTGGCAGCCAACATCTCGTCGCGACGCTTTTGGAGCTCGCGGATCTTGGCCTTGATGGCGCTCTTGTCGATGCCGACCACCTCGTGATGGGCATGCATTTCGATGTTCAGCGCGGTGCACAACCCCTTGAGCAGGTGGTCCTTGTTCATCTGGGTTGCGCCCTGGACCGCCTCGTGCTCAATCCCCTTGGCGATTTCGCGCAGCTCGGCAACTGTCTTGTGCTTCAGTTCCTCGTAGGTATGGGACATGAATGGCTCCTCCTTCGTGTGAACGGGATTTATATAACATCACCCCGGTGCCGCAATCAAACTGCGGGGCGATGCCGGTCAATCCAGTAGGCCCAAGCCACCAGCAGCCACTGCGCGTGGCCAACCCAGGCAATGGCCATGACATTCGGGGGTGGCGGGGACAGGCGGTCGGCACTGTAGATCGCCAGCAGGAACACCACCAGACCCCACAGCGTCCAGCGACCCAGCGCATCGCGCGCGGTGGTGGCGCGCAGATAAACCAATATGCCAAATACAAACAGGATGAGTTCGATGGCCAGGCTGCCCGCTACCGAGTCCCATAACCCCAGTCCGACGCGCGGGCTGCCCGGCCACAGCAGCAGGTCCGGGCGATGGGTCAGAAAATCGAGAACCCAGTGACTGACCACCAACAAACCGAGCACGAGACTGGTGCGCCGGTCGCGTTGGACAAGGAAATAGACAACTCCAAACAGCAGCCCCCAATTCAGCACCGCCAGCAGGCTGTGCGTCCAGGGATAGTGTTCGAAATCGAGCGGTGTAAAGGCAGTGATTCCTGGCGCGATCCTGACGCGCTCGATACCCAGCAGCAACAGGGTTGGCCACATCAAGTCGATGAACTGGGCGGCCATAAACAGCGTGCCGAGCGAAGCGCGCGGCGCCAGCCGCTTGGCGGCGAATCCGACAGCGAAATGGCCGATAAACATGCTCCTCCCCTTTAGAGCTCGACCGGACAGTAAAAGAATACAAACCGGCCATCGTCGATATCAACCTTGAGCGTGGCACCACGACTCAGGGCATAATCGACGTAACCCGGCACGGCCGAGTCCTGATGGCATTCGCTCACGTGCTGTGGCGCCTCAAAATCCCGCTCGCGGTCATACCAGGACAGCAACATGGCCTCGCCCAGCCGCTGTTTTGCCTCGGCATCGGCCAGTCGCAGCGCCGCCGGATGATCGGGCACGACCGGCGATGGTCGTAGCGCGACCACGCTGACGCCGCTGAGATCCGGTTCACGGGGTACTGGGCAGGCCGGAGACTCCGGGTTCGGGCGGTCGCTACCGCTCTTCATTTATATCCTCCCGCGCAACGGGTCGGTCTTGTGACTGACTATACTCCACCCTATGATGATGCGCGCAGGGCGACTGGCCCGACCACAGAACTGAGTCATGAAAACAACCTGGATCCTGGCTGTCATTGGAAGCCTGTGCGGCATAGCGATGGCGGCCTTCACGCTGGCCGACGACGACAGCGATGCCGCCCCAACCGCTGCCGAAAGCCCCTCGACGACCCCGTTTGTGCAGGCCTCCGAGATCCTGGCCTATGGAAAACCGGAGCGCCTGAATCTGCATTCCCAGGTGGCGCTGATTCAGGACGAACGCGAAGGCGTACTGCTGGTTGCGCGCCAGATCGACACCCCGCGTCCGATTGCCTCACTCACCAAACTGATGACGGCGCTGGTCGTGCTTGAATCCGGCCAGCCCCTCGATGAACCCATCACCGTCACGGCCGACGATCGCGACCGCCTCAAAGGAACACGCTCGCGGTTACGCATCGGCGCGATCCTCACCCGCGACGACCTGTTGCGTGCCGCGCTGGGCGCCTCGGATAATCGCGCGGCCGCGGCCCTGGCCCGCAATCACCCGGGTGGCACCGAGGCATTTGTCGCGGCCATGAACGCCAAGGCCCAGATCCTGGGCATGTCCCAAACGCATTTCGCCGACGCTTCCGGTCTCAATCCGCGTAATATTTCGACCGCGCGGGATCTCGTCACACTGGCCACCGCCGCGCGCGCGCAATCGCGCCTGCATGTCTACAGCACCCGCAGTGAAGTATGGGTGACGGACCTTGCTACGAATCGGCCGGTGGCCTGGAACAACACCAATCGGCTGCTGCGCAGTGACGGATGGGACATCAGTCTCAGCAAGACCGGCTACACGGCCGATGCCGGAAACTGTCTGGTATTACAAACCACGATTGGACAGCGTCCGGTGAGTATTGTGCTGCTGAATTCCTGGGGCAAGTTGAGCAAGTATGGCGATGCGCGTCGTATCCGGGATTGGCTGCTCGACACCGAACGGCGTGTCCCGCTGACCACGGCGCACGCCGGTCTCTAGTCTTCGCAGGAATAATCCAGCAGTTCGAGACCTTCCTCGAAATAATCCGCCAGCAACGGGTGCGCGATCAGGTATTCGGCCGTGCGTGCATTCGCGAGCCTGCTCGCCTCCGCCACGGCATCGTCCCATTCGCCGACGTCATAATCCCCGCGCCCGAGCCAGAACAAGGCGACCAGCTGTGCCTGCTGGTCCGGTTCCAGATCGGCGACCGTGTTCTTGAATTCCTGAAAGGTTGTGTCTTCGGCGTGATCGGCCAGCACCTGCAAGGCCCAGTCTTCCGTCGGGCTGCCCGGATTGTCCGGGATGACCACCCCTTCCTTGGCATGAAACTCATGGGCCTTGTCGATTAAAAAACAAACGGTGGCGGGGTTGAAGTCCAGCATGGCGCCTCCTCGTTTAAATCCATCAAATGAACACTGCCAGCATACTGCCGAACCCCAACTCGTCACCAGCGAACGATCGGAGTAGGATTAATCAGTTGCCCCATCCCCGGATCGGTTACGTGGTCCGGGCCAGCGGAGTTCAGCCGTGGGACAGGAAATCAGCCGCACCCGCTTCAGCGACGATGACTTCGCGCGTTTTCAGGAACGTGTCGCCGAGGAAACCCGGCGCTTCTCCGAATTGACCCAACAGCAGAAACTGTCTGCGCACGGCCGTCGCGTCGGATTTGAACTCGAGGCCTGGCTGGTGGATCACAGCCTGTATCCGGCACCGATCAACAGTGAGTACCTCGCCGCGCTGCGGAACCCGCTGGTGGTTCCGGAACTCTCGCGATTTAATGTCGAGCTGAACGGGTCGCCGCAAGTGCTGCGCGACCGGGCCTTCTCGAGCCTNNATCACCGTCGATATCGAAGGCGTTGAGTCACTGCATCTGGTGCATGATGATGTCATGCTCGAAGCGGCCGCTACCTCGTTCCAGGTACACCTGCAGGTGCCGGCTGCCGAGTGCGTGCGCTACTACAATGCCTCACTGATCGCATCGGCTCCGGTCCTGGCACTCGGCGTTAACTCCCCGTTTCTGTTCAATCGGCTGCTGTGGCAGGAAACCCGTATCCCGCTGTTCGAGCAAGCGGTGGCCATGCTGCCGTCGGATGCCGATCCCGCCAATCGCCGCGTCAGTTTCGGCAGCGGTTACCTGCAGGAACAAATCGACGAGTATTTCCTCGACAATCTGCGACGCTACCCGGTCTTGCTGCCGATTGTGCACGACACACCACTGGACATGTTTGCCCACCTGCGCCTGCACAACGGTACGATCTGGCGCTGGAACCGCCCACTGGTCGGTTTTGACGATGACGGCACTCCGCATGTGCGTATCGAACACCGCGTGCTGCCGGCCGGCCCCAGCCTCATCGACATGCTGGCCAATGCCGCGCTCTACACCGGTCTCGTGACGGCTCTTGCCACACAGCCGGTGGCGCCGGAAACCGGCCTGCCATTTCCGAAAGCACGCGCCAACTTCTATGCCGCCGCCCGTTACGGGCTGGAGGCACGTCTGCACTGGATGCAGTCTCCAGAAACCGGGGCACGTGAATTGCTTGAGCAGGAGTTACTACCGCTGGCGCGGCACGGTCTGCGTTCGCTGGACATCCACGAAGCCGACATTGAACGCTACTTCGATGTCCTGAGCGCGCGCGTGCGCAGCGGCCAGACCGGAGCGGCGTGGCAACGTGCCTACACGGAACGGCATGGCCGTGACTTCCTGCGCCTCAGCGCGGCCTATCTCGAATACCAGCGCAGCGGTGCCCCGGTGCATGAGTGGGGGATGTGATGCTCAAGGTGCTCGAACATATCCCGGCAGGTCTGCTCTCCGCCGCGCCGGCGGAACTGGCTACCTTGCTCGGCGGACCGACCCTGATTCACCTGCCGGGCCGGCGCACGCCGGCGCTGTTCACTTCGGTGCTGCTGCATGGCAACGAAGATGTCGGCCTGCTGGCGGTACAGCAGCTGCTGGCCCGTTATCGGGAGCGCGAACTGCCACGCGCCCTGTCAATTTTTATCGGCAACGTGGCGGCGGCCCGCCACGGCCTGCGCCGGCTCGATGCGCAACCGGACTACAACCGCGTGTGGCCGGGCGGTGTCACCCGGGAAAGTCCCGAGCGCCAGATGATGAGCGAGATTGTGGACAACATGCGTGACCGTGGTGTATTCGCCAGCATCGATGTGCACAACAATACCGGTCTCAACCCGCATTACGGCTGCGTCAACCGTCTGGATCCTTCATTCCTGCATCTGGCCACCCTGTTCTCACGTACGGTGGTGTATTTCACCGAGCCGCCAGGCGTACAGTCGCGGGCCTTTGCCGATCTCTGCCCGGCGGTCACGATTGAATGCGGCAAGCCCGGCTCACCCGGCAGCGACACCCACGCCGCCGAGTTCCTTGAAGCTGCGCTGCACCTGTCTGAATTTCCGCAGCATCCGGTGGCCGCGCACGATATCGACCTTTACCATACCGTGGCGACCGTGAAAGTTCCGGACAACATCGACTTCAGCTTCGGCCCAAGTCCCGCGGCCCTGCAATTCGAACCCGATCTCGACCATCTCAATTTCCGTGAGCTGGCGGCCGGCACCCGGTTCGCACGGATTCTTTTGAAAGCGTCGGCCCCGCTGCACATCCCGGATGCCAGCGGCGGCAATCGCTGGCAGGAATTTTTCACCCTGGCCGACGGCAATCTGGTGCTCCGCCGCCCGCTCATGCCGTCGATGCTCACGCTCGACCAACGGATCATTCGCCAGGACTGCCTGTGCTATCTGATGGAACGATTGCCGATGCCGGGCATCTGAGCGGGTATGTTATTCTTGAACCTTTCCGGCACACGTTGCCGGCCAACAAATGGCAGCCAATTCCCTTAAATGAAGATTCTGGTTCTTGGCGGTGGTGTCATCGGTGTCACCAGCGCGTTTTACCTTAACCGGGCCGGTCACGATGTAATTCTGCTCGAGCGCCGCCAGGAACTGGCGCGCGAAACCAGCTTCGCCAACGGCGGGCAGATTTCCTGGGGATCGGGCCATCCGTGGGCAGCACCCGGGGTGCCTGCCCAGGCCCTGCGCTGGATGTTCAAGAGTCACTCGCCGCTGGTGTTGCGGCCGAGACTGGACAAGGCCATGTGGCGCTGGCTCGCGCAATCGTATCGCCAGTGCAAACCCGAGCACTTCCGCGAGAACAAGGAGCGCCAGCTGCGACTGGCCCGCTACAGCCATAACTGCCTCGTCCAGTTGCGTGATGAACTTGATCTTGATTACGCCGCCGCCACCCGCGGCGCGCTGGTGCTGCACCGCGATCCGCAAGCATTCCAAATGAGCGAACAGCAGCTCCCGATGCTGGAATCACTCGGCATCCCGGTGCACCGCCTCGATCGTGATGGCTGCATCGAGCATGAACCGGCCCTGGAGCGAGTCGCCGATCGCGTGGCCGGCGGTCTCTTGTTTCCGGAGGATGAATCCGGTGACTGCCAGCTGTTTACCGAGCAACTGGCCAGGCACGCTGAAGCGGCCGGCGTCGAAATCCGCACTGGCACCACGGCGCTGGCGGTTGTTCCCGGCGAAGACCGGATCGAACAGGTGCTCACCGACCGCGGCTCACTGCGTGCCGATGCCTATGTTCTGGCCTGTGGCAGCTATTCCCCACTGTTTCTCCGGCCGATCGGGATCGAGCTGCCGATTTATCCGGTCAAGGGCTACTCCATCACCATGACCTTGCGACGCAAGACCGCCGCACCACGCGGCACGATTACCGACGAGCAGTACAAGACCGTCATTACCCGACTCGGCAACCGGTTGCGGGCAGCCGGAACCGCCGAGCTGGCAGGCTACGACCACCACGTCTCCAGCAAGCGCATCGAGACGCTCATGCATGTCGTCGGCGACTTGTTCCCGGAGGCCGGCGACCTGACGCGCGTGGAGACCTGGACCGGCCTGCGCCCGATGACCCCGGACAACACGCCGGTGCTGGGCAGTACGCCCTACCGCAACCTGTTCCTCAATACCGGACACGGTACCCTGGGCTGGACCATGGCCTGCGGCTCCGGCCGCGCGCTGGCCGACGTGATCTCCGAACGCACGCCGGAGATCGATCTCGGCGGACTCACCTTGGAACGTTTCAGCAAGCGCTAACCATTGTGGACCAGCCGAGCGAGACGCCTGCTAGCTGGCCAGCAATGCGCGTACCTGCGGCTCGGTCTTGCCGCCAACAACGAGTTTCCGGATAACGCCGCGCTCGACCAGCGCCAGTGACGGCGTCGCCATCACGCCAAACTGGTGAGCCAGGGCAGCGGACTCGGCCACATTGATCTTGATTACATTCTGGCGTTCCGTTGCCAGGCGATCGATCACCGGAGTCATGCTGCGACATATACCGCAGGTGGGGCTCCAGAAATACACCAGCAGCCGGGGTTGGTTGCGCTGGGCGGCGGTCAACACCGATTCCAGTTCCGGCACGGCGCGGCCGCGCGCCCGGTAGGCGGGCCACAGCGGCGACAAGTTAAACAACAGAAACGCCGCGATGAATGCGGGAATCAGGTAACCCAGCCAGTCCATGGTAGTGCTCCGAAACACGATGGCCGACAGCTTACGCCGCGATACCCGCCCGGTCACGCCTACACCCCATTAGCGCGGACTCACCAGGTAAACCAGCAATGCCGTGACCGCAGCCACCAGAAGTGTTCGCAATCCAGCCCACAACCAGAACGTACCGCTGATCCGTCCGAGATACACCCCGAGCAGGAACATCGTCACGAGGGCCGTCGCCTGCGCGGCATGCAACGGTTCGGCCGGTAGCGGCAGCGACGCCTGGGCCATCCACAACGGTACGATAATCAAAAATGAAATGACCAAGGGTGCCGAACCATTGACCAGAGCAATCACCAGCGGCAACACACGCGCACCGTGACCGTAGGTGGACTGGCCGAGATCGGCGATCATCGCGCGCTCGAGTTCGCGCAGCTCATGGCGCTTCTCGGCCGACTCGCTGATGTAGGCGCTGCTGACACCGCTCACGCCGAGGGCGATGGCCGCGCCCAGACAGGCGTTGATCACCACCGGCAGCTGAGTGGTTTCGCTGACCGAAAAGCCCACGAGCAAACCAAGCATGGTGAGCGCGCCATCGAACCCGTTCACCACGAAATAGCGACGCGCGATCAGGTGCGCACGCGTGATGTGCAGCAGTACCTGCAGGCGCCGGAGCATCGACGTGTTCGTCAGCGGGTATCGGCCGGACTCTGGCCGCTCTGGACATCGACTTCGTCAATGCTGTGAATCGAGCCGCCCTGGCTTGAGATCACGTCATGAATCACGTCATAACTCAGTCCGTCGCCTTCAATGATAATGACCACGGTCTCGGTCTTCTCGTCGACGGCCGTGACGGTCAGCTTGACCCCGGCACCGGGCACCTGCTCGGCAATTGTGCTCGCGAATTCCAGACCGTTGGGCTGATGTGGCTTGAGCACATCCAGCACGATACGCTTCACTTTCACCATAAATCCGCTCCTTGCCTATTTCCTGTCCAGCTGCAATCAATCACCGAAAATCATGTACTGGCTACGATTCCGCCCGCTGCAGCCGATCGTTGCACCGAATGCGCCGAATATCCGTCAGGCGTTTCACGGGACTGGTCATCCTGATTGAATAGGGCCAAGATAGACGGGCCTGCTGTTGACGACACTGATCCAGCTCAAAATCTGATGCCGCTTCAATCCTTTCACCCCGCGGTGGCGCGCTGGTTTGCCAGTGCCTTTCCAGCCCCGACCGCACCGCAACTTGAAGCCTGGCCGGCGATCCGCGCCGGGCGCCACACGCTGATTGCCGCGCCGACCGGCTCCGGCAAGACGCTGGCGGCCTTTCTCGCGGCCATCGACGACTTGGTGACGGACGGCGTAGACCGCCCGCTCGCGGACGAGACGCGCGTGCTGTACGTCTCGCCACTCAAGGCACTGTCGAACGATATTGAACGCAACCTGCGGTGGCCGCTGAACGGCATCCGCGCCCAGCTGGATGTGCTCGGGCAATCGCCGGTCGATATCCGCGTGGCCGTGCGCACCGGCGACACCACCCCAGGCGAGCGCGCGGCCATGAAGAAACAGCCGCCGCACATTCTGGTGACCACCCCCGAATCGTTGTACCTGCTGCTCACCAGTGAATCCGGCCGTGCCATGCTCGCCACCGTGAAGAGCGTGATCGTGGATGAAATCCACGCCGTTGCCGGGTCCAAGCGCGGATCACACCTGGCCCTGTCGCTCGAACGGCTGACCAGCCTGGTCGCCCCCGGGGCTCTGACCCGGATCGGCCTGTCCGCCACACAGAAACCCATTGAGGACGTCGCGCGCTTCCTGGTGGGCACGGACGCGCTGGATGCGGATGGCGCACCGGCCTGTGCCATCGTGAATACCGGCCATGTGTTGCGGCGCGACCTGGCGCTGGAGTTGCCGGGCGCGCCGCTCGAGGCGGTCATGTCCGGCGAGGTGTGGGAGCAGGCGTACAACCGCCTGGCGGAACTCGTGCATGCGCACCGGACCACGCTGGTGTTCGCCAACACCCGGCGGATGGTGGAGCGCGTGACCCGTCACCTGTCCGAACGGCTCGGCAAGGAAATTGTCGCCGCGCATCACGGCAGCCTGTCCAAAGAGCAGCGCTTCGAATCCGAACAGCGCCTCAAGGACGGCAAACTGCGGGTGCTGGTGGCCACCGCCTCGCTGGAACTGGGCATCGACATTGGTGACGTTGACCTGGTGTGCCAGCTCGGCAGCCCGCGTTCGATTGCCACCTTCCTGCAGCGCGTCGGTCGCGCCAACCATGCGGTCGGCGGCATCCCCAAAGGGCGGCTGTTCCCGCTGAGCCGCGACGAGCTGGTCGAGAGCGCCGCGCTGCTCGATGCCGTGCACCGCGGCGAGCTCGACCGGCTGATCATTCCACCGAAACCGCTGGATGTGCTGGCCCAGCAGATCGTCGCGGAAGTGGCGGCACGCGACTACGGCGAGGACGAACTGTATGCGCTGGTTCGACGCGCCTCCCCATATTGCGATCTCGGCCGCCACGAATTCGATGCCGTGCTGCACATGTTGTCGGAAGGTTATGCCACCCGCCGTGGCCGGCGCTCGGCCTATCTGCACCGCGATGCCGTCAACCGGCGGCTGCGCGCGCGCAAGGGCGCGCGCCTCACTGCCCTCACCAATGGCGGTGCGATACCGGACAATGCCGACTACCGCGTACTGCTGGCACCCACCGACACCTTCATCGGCACGCTCAACGAGGATTTCGCCATCGAGTCGCAGGCCGGCGACATCTTCCAGCTTGGCAATGCCTCGTACCGAATTATCAAGATCGAGTCCGGAACGGTACGGGTCGAGGACGCCCGCGGTGCACCGCCGTCGATTCCCTTCTGGATCGGCGAAGCCCCGGCACGCACCGATGAACTCTCGGCGGCGGTGGCGCGCCTGCGCGCCACCATCAACGACCACCTGCCGGAGATCAGCGCCGACACGCTGGCGGCCACGGTCGAGTGGTTGATGCGCGAGCTGCATCTCGATCATTCTGCCGCGCGCCAGCTGACAGACTATCTGGCCGCCGCCAAGGGCATGCTCGGTGTGCTGCCCACCCAGGACACACTGGTGCTGGAACGTTTTTTCGACGAGACCGGCGGCCAGCAACTGATCGTACACAGCCCGTTCGGGAGCCGCGTGAATCGTGCCTGGGGCCTTGCGCTCCGCAAGCGTTTCTGTCGCAAGTTCAATTTCGAATTGCAGGCGGCGGTCACTGAAGATGCCATCATTCTCTCGCTCGGTGAGACGCACAGCTTTCCGCTGGAAGACGTCGCGAAGTATCTCAACAGCCGTTCCGTGCGCACGGTGCTCGTCCAGGCGCTGCTTGCCGCACCGCTGTTCACCACCCGCTGGCGCTGGGTGGCGAATATCGCACTGGCCATCAAGCGCTTCCGCGGCGGAAAAAAGAACCCGCCCCAGTTCCAGCGCATCGAGGCCGAGGATCTGGTGGCGGTGGTGTTCCCGGACCAGATTGCCTGTGCCGAAAACCTTGTCGGTGACCGCGAAGTGCCGGACCACCCGCTCGTCAACCAGACGCTTGCTGACTGCCTGACCGAGGCCATGGATATCGAGGCACTCGAAACATTGCTGGGCGCCCTGGAAAATGGCGACAAGACCATCGTGGCGCGCGACCTGCCGCACCCTTCGCCGCTGGCGCTGGAGATTCTCAATGCGCGGCCGTACGGCTTTCTGGATGATGCACCGCTCGAGGAACGCCGCACCCAGGCGGTCGCCAGCCGCCGCTGGCTGGATCCGGCCGAGGCGGCCGAATTCGGCCAGCTCGATCACGAGGCCATCGCGCGGGTACGCGACGAGGCTTGGCCGGCCATCGACAATGCTGATGAATTACATGACGCGCTGATGTTGTTCGGCGCCCTGCCGCCGCTGGAATCCGCGCAATTTCTGTTTGAATCGCTGGTGCGCGATCGGCGTGCCACCCGGCTGACGTTGCCGGAACAACACTCACTGTGGATTGCCGCCGAACGACTGCCGATGCTGCAGGCGATTTATTCGCAGGCGGCGATCGAACCGGCACTGATCGCGCCGGCTGAATTCGCGATGCGGACATGGACGCGCAGCGAGGCGCTGGTTGAGCTGGTCCGCGGGCAGTTACAGGGACTCGGCCCGGTCACCGTTGCGACCCTGGCCGTGCGCCTGGGCGTGGGTTCGCCTGAACTCGACGCGGCGCTGGCGGTCCTTGAAGGCGAAGGCTTCGCGATGCGCGGCCGGTTCACCCCGGAACTGGAGGAACAGGAATGGTGCGAGCGCCGGCTGCTGGCGCGCATCCATCGCTACACGCTGTCGCGGTTGCGTGCCGAGATCGAGCCGCTGCCGGTCGCCGACTTCCTGCGCTTCCTGTTCCGCTGGCAGGGGATCGTTTCCGAACCGAAACCGGAAGGTCCGCAGGCGCTGTCTGCGATCATCGATCAGCTGGAGGGCTTCGAGGCCGCGGCCGGCAGCTGGGAAGCGGACATCCTGCCATTGCGCACCCACCACTACGATCCGGAATGGCTCAACACCCTGTGCCTCGCCGGACGTACGCTGTGGCTCCGCCTGACACCGCCCAGGCCAGTGGCCGGCAAGGACAGGGTGAGTGCACCCGTACGCAGCACGCCGATTGCACTTCTTCCCCGCCGTACCCAGGGACTGTGGCAGCACCTGGCGGCGCGGCGCTCGGCAGACATGCCACGCCTGAGTCCGCGCGCGCAGAGCGTGCTCGATTTTCTTCGCGCACAAGGCGCGTCATTCTTCGATGACATCGTCACCGGCACCGGCCTGCTGAAATCGCAAGCCGAGGAAGCGCTGGCCGAACTGGTGGCCGCCGGCCTCGTGCACGCCGACAGCTTTGCTGGTTTGCGGGCGCTGCTGATGCCGGCCGAAAAACAGCGGAAACGGCAGCGGCGTACCGGACAATTCGGAATCGAGGAAGCCGGGCGCTGGACACCCCTGAAGCGCGGCGTGGAAACTGCCACGTCCGGCATGCCGGCAGCTGAACATGTTGCCCGGGTGCTGCTGAAGCGCTACGGCGTGGTGTGCAAGCGCCTGCTGGAACGTGAGTCCGCTTGCCTCCCGTCGTGGTATGACCTGCTGCAGGTCTATCGCCGGCTCGAGGCGCGCGGCGAGATCCGCGGCGGCCGGTTCGTGACCGGGCTGAGCGGTGAGCAATACGCGTTGCCGGAAGCCGTGGCCGGGCTGCGCGCACTGCGCAAGGAACCCGCCGATGGCCGACTGGTGTCGCTCAGCGCCTCCGACCCGCTCAATCTCGTCGGCATCCTCACTCCCGGTGCGCGCGTGCCGGCCCTGGCCGGAAATCGCGTGCTATACCGCGACGGCGTGCCGATTGCCGTTCAGGTTGGCGGCGAGGCACAGTTTCTCGAAACCCTGGCACCCGGCGATGAATGGGCGGCGCGCAATGCCCTGCTGCGCTCGCCGCTCGCGCCCGGAGTGCGGTCCTACCTGCACTAGCCATGGTACGGATCGCCTGGCTTTCGGCCTACGCGCTGGCCATGGCGCTGGTCGAGGCGGCGCTCGTGATCCACCTGCGACACGTCTACTATCCCGCCGACCCGCCGTCACTGTTCCCGCTGGTGCTGCTTTCGCCCGACGATTTCCGACTTGAACTCGCCCGTGAGTTGGCCACGGTGGTGATGATTGTCGTCGTCGCGTTGCTCGCTGAACGAAATTGGTCGCGACGCTTTGCCGCGTTTGTCTTCGTATTCGGGCTCTGGGACCTGGGTTATTACGTTTGGCTCAAGTTGTTTCTCGACTGGCCGCGCCACTGGCTCGAGTGGGATGTGCTGTTTCTCATTCCCTGGCCGTGGTTCGGGCCGTGGCTGGCTCCGGCGATGATCGCATTGCTGTTCACGCTATGGGGCGGTTGGCTGTTGAGCGTTGCGCGCTCTCCGCGCTGGAGCCTCGGAACCGTCCTGTTGTTTCTGGTCGGCTCCCTGGCGGCGCTCGCCGCCTTTCTCGCACCGGCGTGGCCGTTACTGCCCGGCGGCGACCCGGCATTCCGCAGTTTCGTGCCGGATCACTTCGCCTGGCTGCTGTTCCTGAGCGGTTTCGCTGCCATGGCCGCGGCGTTGCTGAAGGCTGCGCGTTGACCGCGACCAACCGGTACCCGCGTCACTCTGTCGTATTCGGCTCCGGGGCATTCACTGCCGCCAGCAGCATGTCGTGGATCCACAGAAAATTGATTGGCGACAAAGCGTCCACGCGGTATTTGCGCGGCTTCAGAAATGAGATGGGATAGCGTGCCTGGTGACTGCCGCCGTCGACACGCAGTGTGGCGCCATCGGCGGCCGTCAGCATGATCGACCCGTCGAGCAGGTACAGGTTCCAGGCATCGCTCACATCATTGTCGAGCAGATGCGCACCGCCGGGAGCGCTATACAACAGGCTGCGCGCCGCCAGTTCATTGAGCGTCGGTTCGTCCATCTCGCGGAATTGCACAAACTCGCGCAGGCGCTCGGGCTTCACCGGCGTATGCGGGATACGCAACCAGCACTCGATACGGTCCACGCGTTCCGACTCGTGCGGACGGTAGAGATCCACCTGCGGCAAGGTGACCTCATCCATCAGTTGCCAGTCCGGAACGTCGCCGAGTACCGGCTCCGGCACCGGCACCGTGTCACCCGGCTCGAAACTGCGTTCCATGAGTTCGTAGGACGATTCACAGCGCAGCTGCTTGTTGATCAGCAAACGCTGCAGGAGCGTGTTGAGTGTGCGAATCGCCGGGCTATCGTGGGTCCGGTGCTCGCCCAGCGTTGCCAGGTTCAGGACATCCATCACTCGGTCTTCTGATTCCTCTGGCAACAGTGCACGCCCCAGCGAGGCCGCGCGATCCGCCAGTCCGGTCGGAACTGCATACAACACCGGGCAATACACCGGTGTGTCCGGCCGGCTTTCACGCCGGTATTCGAGCATCAGTTCCATGCCGCGGTACAGGCTGCGGTGTCGCTGACGCTGCTGGAAGGAAGTCAGGCCCCCGCGTACCCGTCCGCCGGCGGGATAAAGGGCGCGCACCACCTGATCCTCGAACGACAGGGTGGCGCTCGCCCATGGATGCGAGCCGGCGGTGTAGTGCACAATTGCCACCCGTCGCTCACCGGCATGCGGGTCGGTACGGTAGGCGTCCAGAAACCCGCGAATGTGGCCGGCCAACGCCTGGGTCAGCGCGGCACTGGTGCGCAGACCGTATCCGGCTTCGAGCACACCCAGATCCCCGCTTTCCGTGAGGATGCAGATACCGGGTGGCAGATTGGTGAGATAACTGGTGGGCATGAAATGGATTCCGTCTCTGTAGCATAGCAGTACAATTTCCAGGCGGAGTCGCCAGCTTCCACGGCACGGTGCTACATTGGGCACAAACGAGGATGACACGGTGCCAATCCCGGAACTGGTGGCCCACCGCGGCTACGCCCTGCATTACCCGGAAAACACCCTGATCGCGATACAGGCGGCGATCGATGCCGGCGCGCGTTATGTCGAAGTGGACGTACAACTGAGCGCCGACCAGGTTCCAATGCTGTTTCACGATCGCAACCTCGACCGCCTGTGCCGGGCACGCGGCCGGATTCACGAATTCACTCGCGAGCAATTGCGTGCCTTCCACGTGTCAGACGTGGATCGGTTTGGCCACGCCTATGCGCAGACACCGATTGCCACACTCGCGGAGCTGGCAGCGCTGCTGATCAACCACCCGACCGTCACGGCCTTCATCGAAATCAAACGCGCCGCGGTTGAGCACTTCGGCACGACCGTGGTGCTCAACCGGGTGCTGCAGGCCCTGGCTCCGGTGATGACGCACTGCGTACTCATCTCCTACAACGTCCCGGTATTGACCGAGGCGCGCCAGCATGGCGTCGACCGTGTCGGCGTGATCCTGGAAAAATGGCACCACCATCGCAATCCGGAAGTGCTGGCGATCCATCCTGACTATCTGTTCTGTGATGCCGCTGATTTGCCGCCGTTCGGGGAGCTCGACACGGCCGGCGCCAGGGTCGTGATCTACGAAATCACCGATCCGGAGATGGCGTTGCGTCTGGCGGCGCGGGGTGTCAGGTTCATCGAGACCTTTGCAATCGGTGAAATGCTCCAATCGCTCGAAGCGTTGCGTGCTACGGCCGGATGACGGGAAACGTCGATGTCGTGGTGATCGGTGCCGGCATCCAGGGTGCTGGCTGTGCCCAGGCACTGAGTGCCGCCGGACATTCGGTGTTGGTGCTGGAGAAAACCGGAATTGCCGCCGCCACTTCCTGTCGTTCGAGTAAATTGATCCATGGCGGATTGCGATATCTGGAAACCGGTCAATTCTCACTGGTGCGCGAAAGCTTGCGCGAGCGCGATATTCTGCTGCGCATCGCGCCGAGCCTGGTACGGCTCGTGCCGTTTCACATCCCGGTGTACCGCGACACGAGCCGCCACCGCGTCACGATCCGCGCCGGGCTCGCCCTCTATGCAGTACTCGACAACCTGCGTCGCACCTCCTGGTTCTCAACCGTGCCCCGGCGGCACTGGGATGCGCTCGACGGCCTCACCACTGATGGCCTCAAGGCGGTGTTCCGCTATCAGGACGCCCAAACCGACGATGCCAGGCTCACTCAGGCGGTCATGCGTTCGGCCCAAGCGCTCGGTGCTGAACTCACCTGCCCGGCGGAATTTATCGCTGCCGTGCGCACCCCCACTGGCTTCGAGGTACGTTTCCGGTCAACCCATGGCGAGCAGCACTGCCAGACACAGGCGCTGGTGAATGCCACCGGTCCGTGGGTCAACGAAACGTTGACGCGCATCGCCCCACTACCGTCATTGCCGGACATCGATCTCGTGCAGGGCACACACATTGTGTTCGACGGGCCGCTGCAGCAGGGCATCTATTACACTGAGGCCGAAGACCGGCGTGCGGTGTTCGTCATGCCGTGGCGCAGCATGACGCTGGTCGGCACCACCGAAACCCGATTTCATGGCAACCCGGCCGAGGCGCAACCGCAGCCGCAGGAGCTGGAGTACCTGAAGCGCACCATGCGACGCTACTTTCCGAACCGGGATCTGCAGCAGCGTGATGCATTTGCCGGACTGCGGGTGCTGCCACGCGGCTCCGGCGCGGCCTTTACGCGACCGCGCGAGACCCTGTTCATGACAGACGAGACGATCCGCCCCAGGCTGGTGAGCGTGGTTGGCGGCAAACTCACCGGTTATCGCGCCGCGGCCGCTCGCGTTGCTGCGATCCTGAGCGCTACACTGCCGACACGACCGCAGCGCGCCGATACGGCCAGACTGGAGCTGAATCCGTGAACGCCATGCCCCGCATTGATCGCACCACCCTGAACCAGCTGGAGCAAACGCTGCATCACGAAATTCCGCTCAGCCGCGCCATGGGTATTCAGGTCGTGCGCTTGGATGCACAGGGGTTGGCGCTCTCAGCGCCGCTCGCCGCCAACATCAATCACAAGCACACGGCCTTCGGTGGCAGCCTCGCGACACTGGCCACTCTTGCTGGCTGGGGGCTGCTGCACCTGCTGTTGCACGGTCATCCACCTGCCACCATCGTCATCCAGGATAGTCATGCGCGCTACCGGCGACCGGTCACTGATGACTTCACGGCAATCTGTGCACTTCCCGAGTCGGAGGCACTGACCACGTTCCTGCAAACACTGATACGCCGGGGCATGGCACGCATCGATCTAACGGCCAGCATCCCGGTCGGTGGCCGGCCAGCCGTTGAGTTCGCCGGGCGCTTCGTGGCCTTCGACAGTACTCGCGCACCGGCCATCGGACCGGCATAAAGGCCCACCATGCCGACCAAGCACCGCGCCCTTCAGGCCCTGGAAAATTTAGGGCCTACGAGCATACGCTGGCTGAATACCATCGGCGTGCATACCGACCGTGACTTGGAACAGCTGGGCAGCATCGATGCCTATCGCCTGCTGAAGAATCACGGCTTCAATGCCAGTCTCAATCTCGTCTATGCCATTGAAGGCGCACTACGCGGATGCGCCTGGCAGCGCCTGCCATCAAAACTTAAAACTGAATTAAAGGCACGTGCCGCCGATACGTTGAAACCACGTTGTGCCTGGCCGCACGGCGACCCGCTGATGCTTCGCTACCATGACGAGGAATGGGGTGTACCGGTGCACGATGACCGAAAACATTTCGAATTCCTGATTCTCGAGGGCGCACAGGCCGGTCTTTCATGGCGTACGGTACTGCATAAACGCGCCGGTTACCGGGATGCCTTCGCCAATTTTGATCCGCGGCGTGTCGCGCGCTTTGATGTCCGCAAGGTGAAAACGCTGCTCAGGAACGACGGCATCATCCGCAATCGCCTCAAGGTGGAGTCGGCGATTACCAATGCGCGCGCGTTTCTGGCCGTACAAAGGGAATTTGGCAGTTTCGACCGCTACGTCTGGCGGTTCGTCGGCGGCCGGCCGCTCATCAACCGTTGGCGCTCCCTGGCCGAGATCCCGGCCCAGACCCGCGAATCGGACGCACTCAGCGCCGATCTCAAGCAGCGCGGTTTCCGATTTGTCGGCTCAACGATCATTTACGCACACATGCAGGCGGTTGGCATGGTCAATGACCACACCATTGAATGCTTTCGCCACCCCGCGACGCGGAAGCGACGAACACCGCGCTAATCGGCTGCCCGGGGTATCCGGACGGACAACACGGTCGCCAACAACACCGTGAGCCCACCACCAGCGATGGCGAGCAGCCAGTCGTCGAGATGCAGCGGCTTGAGGTGCAGGAAGGCAGAAAGTACCGGAACCTGCACAAGCAGCAGCGACAGGGTCACCGTTGCCACCGCCATGATCCGGGCCGCCGGCGTGCGCATGCGGCTCAACTGTACGGTGAGTCCGGCACTGGCCAGCGTCAACACCACCAAGGCCATGGCTCGCGCATGCTCAACGTCGTATCCGGCGCCAAGACTGCGCACATAGCTGAACGTGACGAGTAGAGCCAGCACGATGCCGACCGCGGCGATCACGAGCCACTCGGCAACACTGAAAAAGCGCAGGGTTTTGGTGCGCCGCCTGGCTTGCAGGCCGTGATCCTCAGGCAAGTCCTGAAACACCAGCAGCGCCGTGGGGTGGATGATGAGCTCCAGCCAGACAATGTGTACCGGCAGGTACAGCAATGGATATCCGGCCAGCGGAATCAGNNCGCACGATGCTGCGGAAGTTGTCATCCAGCAACACGATCGCCGCCACATCGCGTGCACTGCGTGTTCCGCGCCCACCCATGGCAATACCGATATCCGCAGCCTGCAACGCCGGCACGTCGTTGACCCCATCCCCGGTGACGGCCACGATCTCGCCCTCAGCCTGCAGACGACGAACCAGCGACAGCTTCTGCGCCGGGACGGCACGTGCGATCACATCCAGCTCACGCAGACGCACTGGTTCAGTCGTGGCCAGGCGCGCCTCCAGTTCATCACCCGTCATCAGTCGCGGTGCGCCGCCGCCCAGTCCGATTTCACGCGCAACGGCACGCGCCGTGGCCGGATGGTCTCCGGTCACCATAATGACGTGGATGCGCGCCGCCCGGCAGGCCTGCAATGCTTCGGGCACGTCCACACGCACCGGGTCTTCGAAAGCGAGCAGCCCGGCCAGATGAAAATCGCGGTCGGGTTCGCCACCCGGCCAATCGTGCGCGGCGAGTTCACGCCAGGCGCAGGCAATGACCTTGTGGCCACTGCCTGCCAGCTCCTCGAGCTGCACCTGCCACTTCGTCCGATCTGCTGGTGTCAGGACACACATCCCGAACACTACCTCCGGTGCACCCTTGACGACAGCGAGCAATTGTCCGTTTTCGCGCCGGATACCCGTCTCGCGTTTACGATCTTCTGTAAACGGAAAGTTCGCGATAACCGGCCATGCCGGAGATGTTCCCAATGCCTCGTGCAGCGCGACATCCATCGGATCACCGGTTTCAGGGCGGGACGCCGTTGCCGCCAGTTGCAGCAAACGCTCCGAATCGACGCCTTCCACCGGGAAACGGTGCGTCAGCTGCAAGCGACCCTCGGTAATGGTGCCGGTCTTGTCCGAGCAGATGCACGACACCCGACCGATGTTTTCCACCACCACTGCGCGACGCACCAGTGCCTGGCGCCGGGCAAGGCGATACACCCCGACGCCGAGAAAGAATGTCAGCACCACTGGAAACTCCTCGGGCAGCGCGGCAACCGCCAGCGTCACGGCGGACAACAGCGCATCGAGCAGTCCATGGCCCTGCTGCCAACGCACCCACGCCAGCACCAGACACAAAAGTGCGGCGGCGACCACCAGCACTGTCACCAGGCTGGCGACCGCCCCCTGCAGGGGGGTTCGGGCCTGTGCGCCGCGTGTCGCTGATCGCACGATCTCGCCAAACAGCGTCTCGGACCCGGTGTAGACAATTCGGACCTGCGCGTCGCCGACCAGCAGTCGCGTGCCGGCAAATCCCCACGAATCGGCATCGATCTGCGTCTCATCGGCAAACAACGGCAACGGAGACAATGGTAGCTTGCGCACCGGATAGGCTTCACCGGTGAGCGTGGATTCGTCGGTCTGCAGCCCCTCACCCTTCACGATCAGCCCGTCGGCTGGAAAAATCTCGCCCGCCGAAACAATCACCAGGTCACCCGGCACCAGTTCCACGGCGGGCACGGTGACGGGTGTCGCATCACGCACTACGCGGGCCTGTGCCGCCAGCCGGCTGCTCAGGCCCTCGATCGAGGCATGTGTGCGCCAGTGCAGAAAGGAATCCATGCCCAGGAATGGCACCAGGGCAACCAGCAGGATCATGGCCTCGGTGAGTTCACCCACGATCGCGAACATGACGCTGGTGCCGAACAGAAACCACAGCATCGGGTCCCTGATCGTTGCACGCACCAGCGGCCACCACCCGCCGGTCGTAGTTTCCACTATCCGGTTCAGGCCGTAGCGTGCTCGACGCGACTCCACGTCGCTCGCAAGCAGCCCCTGCGTGGAGCTACCGATGTTGGCGAGCCGATCAAGGGGGACCGATCTCTTCATCTCGACGGCGTCAGGTGGGTTTTACGAATGTGTACTATACCCGCTTGTGTGAACGTACTGCGCCGGCCAGGCAGCGGCCACCTACCCCTGGTGATTGAGCGCTGCTGTCATGGCGGACTGCCAACGCACGTAGCGCGCCTGCAGCGCGGGATTGGTCCGTGGCCTGAACGACGTGCCGGGCATGGTTTCCGGCCAATCGCGCGGCTTGCCGGCCAGCAGCCAGGCCAGGCCGCGAGCCGTGGCCTCGTGTTCCACCGGCCGGTACAGGGGCATACCGGCAAGATCGCTAATCCGCTGACACAACGCGTCGTAATGCGTCAGCCCGCCACTGGCCACGATCAGCTTGAGTGGTGTCGATCCGGACTGAAGTTCGTCGAGATTGGACTGGATCAGAAACACGATGGACTCTGCCACGGCGACGGCCTTCTGCCACGGCTCACCGTGGCCGACAAACCGGGATTCAAAGTTTGGCGCCCAAAACGGCGCACCGAGTCCGGCGATTCCGTTCAGAAACAAAGGTGGCTCGGCGTCCTGCTCCAGCCAGCCGGACAACTGCGCTTCGAGGTCGTTAATCGCGAGTTCCTCGGCCAGCCACGCGAGTGCCGCACCCGCCCCGTTTACCGTACCTTCCAGTACATGCACGATTTCGTCGTTATCCTGGAGCACGATGCCGGACAGCAACCGTGGATGGTACACGGGGGCACCCAGGCGTCGCTGTACGAATGCACCGGTGCCCATATTGAGGTAGGCGCAATCCGGTTCCGGGGATCCGTAGGCAAACAACGCAGCCGACTGGTCGCCATTCACGAGCGTGAGTGGCAGACGCACACCACAGGCCAGATGGCCATAGGCAAACCGGTTTGGCACCACCTGAGGCAAGGCATCACGCGACAGTTCAAAACAATGCAGCAGACCATCATCCCAGTCGAGTCGCTCAAGATTGAACAGCAAGGTGCGCGCGGCATTTCCCGGATCACACAACTGGCTGCGCTCCTCGGTGAGACGGAACACCAGAAAACTCGCCAGCGGACCCATGGCTAGGCGCTTGTCAGCCGCGGCAGCCGCTACCCGTGGCAGGTGGTCGAGGCACCAGCGCAGTTTACTGGCCCCGTAATGGGCTGAGAGCATGAGGCCGGTCGTTCGATGGATGGCGTCAGCCTGCGGTATGAAGCGCGCGAGCCAGTCCTGTGCACGCCGGTCCTGCCAACTCAGCACGGGCGACAGTGCTTCACCCGTAATCCGATCCCAACAGACAATGCTGGAGCGTTGGGTAGCGAGCCCGGCGGCGATGATGCGTTGCGCCCGCTCGCCGAGCTCGTCCTCGACCTCATGAATGGCATCGGTGAGCGAAGCCACCAATTCATCCGGATCCTGCTCGACCCAGTCGGGTTGCGGGTGAAAGTCGCGTACGTCGCGCAAGGTCCGGGCAATGGTGGTCCCGTGCTCGTCGAACACCAGCGCGCGACTGGCATGTCCGCCCTGGTCGAGCGCCAGAAACAGCGGGCCTGGCCCGTCAGCTGGCATGGTCCAGAAACGCGTGCCAGTCGTAGTCGCCGGCACCGGTCACCAGAAACCAGGGATTCAGGATGTCCGGCTTGGTATAGCGCAACGGCCTGCCGTGAAGATCAATCACCCGCCCGCCAGCGGCCTCGACCACGCACTGAGCCGCGGCCGTGTCCCATTCCGATGTCGGTCCGAGGCGCGGATAGATATCGGCTGCGCCTTCGGCAACCAGACAAAGCTTGAGCGAGCTGCCGAAGCTGGCTGTGTCATAGGCCCCTTCGCGCGCCTCCAGGCGCTTCAGAAAATGATCTACCGCTGCACCGCGGTGCGAGCGGCTCGCCACGACCGTCGCACGCCCACCGCAGTACGACCGCGCATGAATTGCTTGGCGTCGTCCGCCTTCCACCTTCCAGGCCCCCGCACCGCGCAATCCGAGATAGGTCACACCGGTGACCGGCACGTGCACCACGCCCAGCACCGGCTGAATCTCGTCGATCAGTGCAATGTTCACGGTGAATTCGCCATTGCGCTTCACGAATTCGCGGGTACCGTCGAGGGGATCAACCAGCCAGTACCGTGCCCAGCCTGAGCGCTCGCGATAGTCCACGCTTGCGGATTCTTCCGAGAGTACCGGCAGACCCGGAGCGAGCCGGCTCAATCCGGCGATGATCAGCTCGTGCGCGACACGGTCGGCTTCCGTCAGGGGCGAGCCATCTTCCTTGTGTTGTACCTCAAAAGGACGCTGATAGATCTCGAGGATGCGCTGGCCGGCCGCCACGGCGATGGCCGCGACCTCGTCAAGCCAGTGATCGGGGATGGAACCGTGAGCCATTCAGCGAAATCTCCAGTGGTTCCGGCAGCGCAGTAATCTGCCGGTCTGGCGACTATCCGCCACGGGTGGCGAGCGCGAAGCCGGGCTGCTCAAAAGCCGAATTCACCGCTCCAGGTATCGTGGTGAAAATCGAGGCTCAGGGACTTTGGAATGAAGGCGTCCGGACGGCGGATGGGAAATGCGTCGAGTTCGGGCTGTCCCGCCACTTCCTGCATGGAACAAGCTCGAGTCATCACCGGGCGAAAGCAGACCACCAAGCCATCACTGGCCGTGGCACACAGGGCATCGGCATGCGGTTGCTCGGGGAAGCGCACGCGCTTGCGGATCAGGCAACTGAAGTAGAGTTCCATTTCGGCCACCAGTGGCGTAGTGCGCCGGGCCAGGGCGGCTTCAGCGGCCCGGCTGAGTTGAAGCTGCACGGCACGATGGCCGAGCTGAATCGATTGTGTAGCGAGGATCATGGGATCAGGCAACCGATTCGCTGCGACGCGTCCAGGTTCCGGCCAGCACCACGCGGTTGCGGCCCAGTTCCTTGGCACGGTACATGGCACGATCGGCCTGCTCCTGAATGGCTTCGAAGTCGAGCTCACCGCCATGCGGCGCCGCCCCGATACTGGCGGTCAGTGGCAGGCCTTCGGGATTGAGAGATTCGATCTGCTGACGCAGCGTCTCCATTTCAGCCAGGCACTGTTCCGGGTCGCGGTTACGTAGCAGCAACACAAACTCTTCTCCCCCGGAGCGGGCGATGACGTCACCTTCGCGGAAGAAATTACGAAACAACGAGCCGATCGCGGCCAGCACCCGATCACCGGTGGCGTGCCCATGTTGGTCGTTAATCGTCTTGAAGTGATCGAGGTCGAGCATCACGACCCACGCCGGACGGTTGGCGGGATCGGCTAGAAACCGGTTGGCACGCTCAACCAGATAGCGGCGGTTATAAACTCCGGTCAGGATGTCGAGGCTCGCCATGCGACGCATCTCCTCCGACTGGCGACGCAGCAGGTTGAATCGCTTCTTGGTCAGCAGCAGTGAACGCAGCCGTGACAGGAACACGCCCTCGACCACCGGCTTGACGACAAAATCGCTGCCGCCGGCCTGAAAGATTTCTGTCTGGATGGCCACATTGCCGGATCCGGTGATCACCAATACCGGCAGCTGGTCCTCGCTCAGACGCTTGCCACAGCGCAGGGCATGCAGAAAGTCACCGCCTGACAGATCACCCGGCAGAAAGAAATCGGTTACCACAACATCAAAACTGTCATCTACCTTCAGCAAGCCTTCCTCGGCATTCATGGCGCGAATCACGGTCAGGCCGTGACTTTCCATGATCTGGCTGGTCAGGGCCGCCTCGATATTGTTCTCTCCGACATACAGCACTTTTCCGGACAGTCCGGCATAACGATCCACCAGGCCGCGCACAAACGTCATGAATTCGTCCATGCCGCGTGTTTTGTCGTAATAGTCATTGACCCCGGCTCGGAAGCCTTCCTTCATGTGCCGCTCGTAGGGCTCGGCCGTCACGACGATAAATGGCGTAAACCGATAGTTTGGCTGCGCGCGCACGGTACGGCACAGATCGAGGCCGTACATATCCGGCAATTGCAAAGCGGAGGTGACAATATCGAATTTCTCGGTGGACAGGCGGTCGAGTGCCTCGACGGCGCTGCTGGCCGTCGTGACATCAACCTTGCTGGTGGCAGAATGGGAAGCCAGGGCCACGCGAATCAGGCTGCGCGACACCCGCGATCCGTCAACAACCAGAATCTTGAGATACTTTTCCATTCCCCGTGGTCTGACGTGTCTGGCCATCCTCGCGAAGTGATCTCGCGGGACGTCCTTTATTTATTGGATATACCCCTCAAAATACCTGATGTTTCAGGCTACGGAAAGCACCATTCAAAAAGTGCTTGTGCAAGGCAGCATTAGCGGTCAATGCTGAGTTTCGGCATGAACTTCTGGAAGGCTCAGGCAATGGCCAGCCGCACGCGGATCGACTCAACAAGCCGATCGGTATCGATTTGGTGGGGCCGCCCTTGACGCCGTGCCGGGGCCCAGACCGGATCGGGGAAATGCCTGTCATTGGCAAACCGCGGGATCACGTGCCAGTGCAGGTGAGGCACCTGATTGCCGAGCGAGGCCAAATTGATCTTGTCCGGCTGTATTTGCTCGCGCAACGTCGCCTCAACGGCATAAACCGCCTGCATCAGGCGGGTGCGCTCCTCGGCCGGCAGGTCGGTCATTTCCTGCACGTGGCGGTTGAGGATCACCCGGCAGAATGCAGGATAATCCGGGTCGTTCACCAGGATGATGCGCAGGACTTCGTCCCTCCAGAGCACCTGCTCATTGTCGGGAATGCACAAGGGACAGTTTGTCATGATTCATCCAAAATGGTTGTTCTTGAGAGCGTTAAGATCGTTCAATGCAGGGCGACTTCGGGAAACCGCGGGGCTTCAATGACTAGCCCGAGCAGCGCCAGCACGACCCGGCTCTCGATGCGTTCACGGCGTTGGCTCCATCGGTGGAGGGATGACCCTATAATAGCGCTTCCGATCCGGTTCGCTGAATCCCATTCACCGACCCCATGCTCAAACCATTGCCATGACCACCATGCTCGATTGGACCACCATTGATACTGTTCTGCTGGATATGGACGGCACCCTGCTCGATCTGCACTATGACAATCACTTCTGGCTGGAGCATGTTCCGCGCCGTTATGGCGAGAAATATGGACTGACGCTGGAAGCCGCCAAGGAGGCGCTGCGACCACGCTACAAGGCCGTCGAGGGCACCCTGGACTGGTACTGCGTGGACTACTGGACCCGTGAACTCGGGCTCGATATTCCGCTGCTCAAACAGGAAGTGGATCACCTGATTGCCATTCACCCGTTTGTTGTCGACTTCCTGCATGCCGTGCGAGCGGCTCGCAAACGGGTGTTGCTGGTGACCAACGCCCACGGAAAGGCCATCGATATCAAGTTTCGTCGTACCCGGCTTGGCGGGCACTTTGATGCAGTGGTATGTTCTCACGACCTCAGGCTGCCGAAAGAGCATGTCGGATTCTGGCGCAAGCTGGAGGCTGTGCATCCCATCAACAAGGCACGCACCCTGCTGGTGGATGACAGCCTGCCGGTACTGCGCGCCGCCCGAGATCATGGCATCGGTCACCTGCTGGCGGTCTACCAACCGGACTCGAAGTTGCCGGAAAAGGATGTCGGCGATTTTCCGGCGATCCGGAGTTTTCGTGAAATCTTCCCATGATCCCGCCAGGGAAAGGAGCCGTCATGCCGCGTCTCTCGATACTGCTCATGCTATTGCCACTGTCTGCCTGCCAGGCCTCGGCTGTCCTTGATGAAGACTCCCCGCTTCGTCCACCGCCGCCCGGCAGTCGCCTGATCCTGAATCAGTCAATCAGTATTCCGGCGCACAGCGCCCACGTGGTGTTGCAAGGCGGACGGGTGGTTAGCGGCAAGGACATCAACCGCTATCATCCGAATTGCCGTCTCGAAGTGCAGAAGGTGAGCGATACCCCCCAGGTTCTGCAACCGGATGAATTTATGGTGCAGCGGTCACGCCAGGAATCGCGCACCGCCGGACTGGACCAGCGCCTGCATGTGGCTGGGCCGTTCCACGGTGGTGCGGGGGGTCCGAGTTTTGTGATGTATCAGACGATCTTCGAGTTGCAATCGGTAAAGCAACCACAGGTGCGCTGGATGACCTGTGAGCAATGGGGTGACCCGGCCATCGGTCAGCATTTGACCACGCGTGAAATCCGCAACGCCCTCGGTGGCGTCATGCGGCTGGAGCTGCCCGCTGCCACGCCGCCCTGACCGGTGGAATCAGAACTGCACGCTCACCCCGGCAAACAAGCCCGTGCCGGAGGTGTCCACCGATTGGCCACCCGAATCTTCAATAGTCGCCGATTGGGCTTTGATCTCGGTATAGAGGCCTACATGTCGCCAGCGGAATGCCACGCCGGCCATGCCCTGGAATCCAAACCCGGTGGCACTGCCGGTGATGCTGCCGGCGCTGCTCCCGGAAAAGCTGGCCGTCACCGCGCCCAGCCCGGCACCGATATAAGGTTGCACGATGCTCTCCGGACGGAAGTACTTCTTGATGTTGAACATCACGTGCAGCACGGACAACTCACCGGTCGCGGTTGAAGCCGTGGTGGTGTATTCATGACTGTGGCTGAAAATCTCGGCTCCGACTGCTACACCGTTGGAAAAGTGCCACTCACCCTCGGCACCGAAGGCCGTGCCACCCGTGGTGAAGCTGCGTGTGGCGCCCAGGATGTTCTGGGAGCCGCTTCCAAGCTGATAACTGCCACCCTTGAACAGCAATGTAAAGCCACTCTGCCCGTCCGAACTGGATTCGTTGGCCGAAGTTTCCGGGCCGGTTTCGCGAACCAGGCGGGCGCGGTGCACATCCTGCCGCCCTTTGCCGTAGGACACCTGTTGCAGTTCACCAGTGCCATCACGGTCAACGGTCAGCTGCACGAAGTAGATACGACCATCCTGGCAGCGCAGGGACAACTTTCGCCGCACAGGGTCGTCCATCTGCAGATCCACTCGTCCCGGGTCGACCGTCCACATAAAGTAGCTCTGCGCCTCCAGCCGGCCTACACCGCGCCCATTGAACAACAGCAACGGGGATGCGCGCGAACCACTGTCGGATTTACGAAACACATACACCAACGCCTTGCCGGATGGCGGAATAGCCTGTTTGGCACGGCGATCATCATCAGCTCCGGCATAGGGAATTGCTGCCATCGCCGGGGCCAGCTGCAGGATCGACAACACCGCAGCCAGCGTAGCGCACATCCTGAGCGTCATAGTGCTTGTTCTCCCTGACTCCACATTGCGATGATTAATCCACTGACCATAGCTTAGCCGAACGGAGCACGATCCGCTGACACACTCCGATCGAGTCGGAATCAAAGGTGATGGCTTGTTGACGGCTAATGCTTTATATAGCACGCATGCTCCAACATCTCCTGCATCTCGCGGCCATTCTGCTGTTGCTGGGTGTGGCCAATGGCACTCCCATTTTCGCTCGCTGGATTTTTCGGCAGCACTTCGACACACCACTCGACAATGGGTGGCTTTTTGTCGATGGACGGCCGTTGTTTGGCGAGTCCAAAACACTCCGCGGCATTTTGACCTCGGTCGTGGCCACAGCCATGGTGGCTCCGCTGGTCGGCTTTTCCTGGATCACCGGTGCCGGTCTGGCCTCTGCCGCCATGCTCGGCGACCTGTTTTCCAGTTTCACCAAGCGCCGGCTGAACCGGCCGCCACACAGTCAGGCCCTGGGTCTTGACCAGATTCCGGAGTCCTTGTTGCCGTTGCTGTTGCTGCACCAGGCGCTGGGATTGAACCTGTGGGACATGCTGGGGATTGTGGCGACTTTCATCATTCTGGAGCTGTGGTTGTCGCGCCTGCTGTTCAGACTCCACATCCGTGACCGGCCTTACTGAACGTTGCGATTTACTGTGTCCCGGCGCGGTGGTCGCTAGCAGTCATACGAACCGATGCGGCACTAGCGCGGCTCGGCGCAGCGTAACCGCAAGAGCGTGACCTCGGGCGGACAATTGAGCCGAACATCGACTATGCAGGAACCGGCACCCGCCGAGGTGTAACCGATCATTTCATGGAATTTCCAGAACCCGCGCGCGAAGCGGCGGGGACAATCGGCATCGGTGATGACCGGGATGCCGCCCGGCAAGCAGATTTGCCCACCGTGCGTGTGCCCACAAAGCATCAGGTTGAATCCCGCATGTGCAGCGTGTCGGTAGGCTTCAGGGGTATGCGACAACAAAATCGACACCGCTTCTGCGGGCACGTCGTGCGCGGCACGATGGTAGTTTTCCACCCGGTAATAGTGGGCGTCATCGATCCCCACCAGGTATACGGACTCGCCGTCACGCGTCAACCGGACCCACTCATTGAGCAGCAGGCGATAGCCCATCGCCTCCATGCCTGGCACCATCCGGAGCGTATCGTGATTGCCCAGGACGGCGAAGACATCGCCATTCAATTGCTCGCGAAGCTGGCGCAAGCCATCAAGGGCCGGCTGAAAGGGCCCGAATGTGCGCGCCCGGTAATCTCCGGTTAGCACACACAGGTCATAGCGCAGGGTGCGCACAATGTCGATCAACGCCGGTACGAAGTCAGGTCGCATGTCGACATGCAGATCGCTGAGGTGCAACACGGTATAACCGTCAAACGAGGCCGGCAGACCGGGCAGCTCGACATCATGCTCGCGAACCTGAATGTCGAGAGCATTGCGCCGGCCCCGGCCATGCAATCCCGAAAACCGCAACGCTCCGCGGATCCAGGCATGAATGGAATACCAGTTCTCGAGGTGAAAGATGTGCGTCCCGGCACGAAACACATGCGCCTCGTAGTCGCGCTCAAGGCCGAGCCGCTGGCGCACGTGCAGATGTCCGAGCCGCGGCTCGAGTGCCGCCAGCGTCTGCTTTTCCTCGTCACTCAGATCTGGAGACCGCATGGACCGGCAGGGGATAAAAAAGATTCAGCGCGCCGCGCGTTTCTTGCCGGCCGGCTTCTTGGGTTTCAGCCGCTGGTCCCAGCGCTTGAATTTCTTCCGGCAGAATTTCAACAAGGATGCATAATCAGGAAAGAACAGCTCGAAATCATCGGCACCACACGGGCCGTCGAACTCGCACTCGTCATTCGAATGGTCACGGCATATCTGGGGACGGGTTTCGTAGATTCCACAACGGCCATCATCGGCCAAATGCAGGCAGCGATTGTTAACCAGCAGGAACCAGCCATCCTCGTCCTTGTAGGCCTGGGTATTTGCGTGCGAAATCTGCCACAGCAGCATGTCGAAATCTTCAATCGACCGCGGCGTATCGATCTGGTGTGTCAGATACGTGCAGCAGGTCGACCCCTTGCAGAAACTGCACTTGTTGTCTGGAGTGATCTTCACTCGGCCGGCCGGCTTGATGGGAATAATCGTGTTCATTGGGGTCTGCGTGATACTGAGGGACTTGCAGTTTATCACAGCCTGTCTGTGGTGCCCCGGGGAGCGCAATCGCCGGGCGCGGCCATTCGGAACCAGCGCTCCAGCGCAACGGCATCGAGGCTCCCCTCCGCGGGAGCCCAGGGTGCCACATCCACGGGCGCCACGGGCACATACGGTCCGGGTTTCACTTCCAGCAGTACGGTGTGTGGCACCAGCGCGGCGAGCGTGTGCCAGGTCGCCGGCGGAACCTCGATGACAGGCGTGCCGGTATCGAGATCGATTCGCTCCTGTATCACACCGGCATCATTGAACGTCAGCAGCACGGCCCGACCGGTTAGCAATGCCATTAACTCCCATTTGGCCGGTATCGCATGGCGATGCGGCGGAACATAGGTGCCCGGCTCGAGCGCATTCAGCAGGCGCTGCACCGGATCGGTCAGTGCCGGATGCAGGTTGCGGTTCTGGCGGCGCCGGGTACCTCGCTGCGCTGCCGCGGTGAGCTCATCCAGGTCGCTGTGGGTGATGCGCTGGACAGGTGTGGTCATGCAGCTGCGCTTCCCATGATGAGCCTGTTACCCGGCCATCAGCCCGGAGGCCAGGCCATTACACGGCCGGCCAGCAGGTGCAGATGCAGATGGAACACCGTCTGACCGGCGTCCGAGCCGGTGTTGAAGACGGTCCGGAAGCCGCTCGACAACACATTGTCGCGTGCCGCCAGTTCGCGCGCCGCCAGAAACATTTCGCCCAGCACGCCGGTTTCGGCGGCCGTGATCTCGGCCAGCGAGGCGATGTGGCGCTTCGGAATGATCAGAATATGGGTCGGGGCCACCGGATTGATGTCCCGAAACGCCATCACCTCCGGCTGGTCGAGCACCACGTTGGCCGGGATCTCGCCACGGGCTATTTTGCAGAACAGGCAGGCCATGTTTCCTCCCCTGTAATCGGATCGTGAATCGTTGGCAGCGGCCACAATTGGCATACAATAACGGGAAAATCCGCTTGCCGGGAGCCCCCGTGAAACTCAGCGCCAAGGATTTCAAATCCTGGGAACACAAGTGCATCACCTTGCTCGGAATGTCCGGCGTCGGCAAAACACGTCTGGCGATCCGGTTGCGCAAGAAGCACTGGTTCCATTACTCGGGCGACTACCGCATCGGCACGCGATATCTGGACGAACCGATCCTCGACAACATCAAGCAACAGGCAATGCAGATCCCGTTTCTGCACGAATTGTTGCGCACCGATTCGATCTATATCCGCAACAATATCACGGTCGACAATCTCCAGCCGGTCTCGAGTTTTCTCGGCAAATTGGGAAATCCGGAGCGAGGCGGGCTGCCGCTGACCGAGTTCAAGCGTCGCCAGGCCCTGCATCGCGAGGCGGAAATCGCCACCATGAAGGATGTGCCGGAATTCATCCGCAAGGCACGGGAAATCTACGGCTACCCGCACTTCGTGAATGACGCCGGGGGATCGCTGTGTGAACTCGACGACCCGCACGTGCTGCCGATCCTGGCAGAACACACCCTGATCCTGTACATCAAGGCGACCGAAACGGATGAGCAGGAACTGATCCGGCGCGCCGAGGAAGACCCGAAACCGCTCTACTACCGTGAAGAATTCCTCGACGAACAGCTCGAACATTACCTGCGTGACCGCGGCCTGGCCTATGTTGCCGAAATTGATCCCGATGACTTCGTACGCTGGATGTTCCCGCGCCTGTTCTATTCACGCATCCCCCGCTATCAGTCGATTGCCGACCGATACGGCTACACGCTCAGCACCGCCGAACTCAAGGACGTCCGCGATGAATCGGCCTTTCTGCGCCTGATCGAGCGCGTGCTGGAACGCCAGGCTTAGCCGAAGGGAGACTGCCATGCCACTGGTTGCCCATAGCCGACTGCCCACCTTTGAACGCCTGCGCCAGGAGGGCGAGCCGGTAGTCCCGCGTGATCAGGCGGTCCGGCAGGATATCCGCGAACTGCATATCGGGCTGTTGAATATGATGCCCGACGCAGCGCTGGCACCCACGGAGCGCCAGTTCTTCCGGCTGGTGGGCGAAAGCAACGCCATTGCCCAGTTCTACATGCACCCGTTTACCCTGCAAGAGCTGGAACGGGGCGCGGAGGCGCGCGCGCACATCGACCAGTATTACGAGACCTTTGATCAGATCAAGGCGCAGGGCCTGGATGCGCTGATTATTAGCGGTGCCAACGTGACCCAGCCGGATCTGTCGCGCGAGCCATTCTGGCAACCGCTGATAGATGTGATCGACTGGGCCCATGCCAATGTCACATCCACGCTTTGTTCATGCCTGGCGACTCACGCCGTCCTGCAGTTCCGTTACCGTCAGAAACGCAAGCCGCTGGGCTTCAAACGCTGGGGCGTGTACTCCCACCGTGTGGTGGAACGCCGCCACCCGCTGGTCGCGGACGTCAACACCCGTTTTGACGTCCCCCATTCCCGCTTCAACGAGGTCACACGCGAGCAGTTCGAGACAGCGGGACTGCGTATCCTGGTCGAAAGCGAGGTGGCCGGTGTGCATTTGGCCACCAGCGAAGACGGCTTCCGCCTCGTTTTTTTTCAGGGCCATCCGGAATACGACACGGTGAGCCTGCTCAAGGAATACAAACGCGAAGTGGCTTTATTCTCGCAAGGCAAGCGTGCGGATTATCCGCCACTGCTCGATCATTATTTCACCCCCAGGGCCTGCGCCATTCTGGAGGAACACCGGGACCGCGTAACGGCCGCTCGCGAACAAGGCCAGGTGCTCCCGGAGTTTCCGGAATCCCTGGTCAGCGCGACCCTCGACAATACCTGGCATGACACCGCCGAGGCCGTCATCGATAACTGGGTCGGTAAGGTCTATCAGTTAACCAGCATCGATCGCAAAAAACCCTTCCAGGAAGCGGTGGATCCCAACGATCCCCTTCGCCTCACTGAACGCTGAGGGTGCCAGCAACGCCGATAGCCTGGTCCTTCTGGTCACATCCCTGCATACCAAATCCCTTGTGGCAAAAAAATAACCGGGCTGTGCCCGGTTATTTTTTATGCAGATCTGTCGGCAACCTGATAATGCAGTCCGTCAAGATCCAGGGTACGGCCTGAATTTCGCCGTTCAGCCCTGCTCGGGTACCGCAAACGTCGGCTTGCCATACTTGGCTTCGTAAAATGCCTCGGAACCGCCGTCCAGGAAGAAATAATCCTTCATGCCCTGTTTCTCGAGGTAATACTGGAACCAGCGCGTCTGTTTTCCGACCTTGTCATAGACCAAGAGGGTTTTCTTCTGTCGCTTGGCTTCATTCACCGCTTCTGCAATCTTGTTCGCATCGTCAAGCGGCGCGCGCAGCTCGCGCATCGGATACAACACCGCGTCACGCTGACGCAGCTCACGTATATCCAGTACCACTGCGCCCTTTTCCACCCGCGCCTCGAAATCCTTCACGGAAATAAGGTGTGCCTTGAAGGTTTCCTTGCTGATCAGCTCAGCGGCCTGTACCGGGTGCTTTCCAAGCAGCACGCTCTGCTCCGGATACCGACCGCTCCAGGCATCCATTCCCGCGTCATAGGCAAAGATATTCGAGATGCCGGCATTGCTAGCAAACTCAACAGCCTCATACGACTTTTTGCAGGTCGTACCATTGCAATAGAACACGATCGGTTGAGCGGATTTTGCCCGCAGCTCGCGAACGGCGGCCGGCAATTTTTCCTTGCTGAGCGGGATATGGAGGGCGCCCTTGATGTGCAGCGTATCGAATTCATAGCGTGAGCGCACATCGACGATGTTGATATTACCGAGCTGTTTGTGCAGATCCTCCAGCTCCATCGTCTGCACATTCTTGAATTTGGCACGATGCGGAAATTTCGTGCTGTCATTGGACACGACCGGGCCTGAAACTACCAGGGCGAGAACCAGACTGCTAACAGACAACCACTTCTTCATGACGAACCTCATTAGGGTAAATGAATGCCGGAGATGGGGCATTCCGTTGCCCTTCACTGCCTGAATTCAGTGCAGCGTAACGAAGCCTGCTAGAGCAACGCTCATGCCAATTTCCGATATCAATGGACATCAAGCACTTGCATACCCACGATCGGCCACTGATCAGTTATTGCGCCGGCGCGCGCGGTACTGTTGACCTTTCCTGACACGCCGATTTTGCTTATACCGGTATTAATTCAAACTCGCCGGACACAAAAAACCCGGCGGAGGCCGGGCTTTTTGAAACTGAATTGTTGATCGTGTGTATCAACCAGCCTGTGCCATCCCGATCGTCTGGCCAGTCTGGGCCCAGGCGAGCATACCGCCTCGCAGGTTGTACACATTTTCGAACCCCTGCTGGGCCAGAAACATGCAGGCCTGGGCGGAACGCGCACCGCTGCGACAGATAAATACCAGTTTCTCTTCACGTGAAAGTTCGCTCAGCTTGAGCGGCAAGGTGTGCAGCGGGACCGCCTGCGCACCGGGAACCGTACCGGCAGCAATTTCGGGGGTTTGCCGAACGTCAATGATGCGCAGATTCTCACCCTGCTGGTCGAGCCACTGGGCCAGCTCCGGCGCTTCAATTTCCTTGATACCGTTCCAGAACATGTGTGCACTCCGTTTAATCAATGGTGTAAATATTAGTCGTTTCTAATATTTATGCAATACCTGTGGGCAATGGTCAGGATTTCAAGTGTTCGCCGGTATTTCGGCATGCTCGAAGTCGGTCAGGGGGCGGGCCTGGCCAGGGGCCAGCAGCGGATCCAGAACAAGGCGGCCGACCCGTTCGCGATGCAACTGGACGACCCGGTTGCCGGTGGCGGCAAACATGCGCTTTACCTGGTGATATCGACCTTCCGTGATCGTCAGCCGGACCTCTTTGTCCGTAATGCGCTCGACTTCCGCGGGGGCACAAACACTGGCCTCACCCTGGAGGTGGATACCGCACCGAATCTGGTCCAGGGCGTGATCGGAGACCGGTTCCGCCAGCCAAACCCGATAGGTCTTGGGTAATTTCTGGCGCGGCGCCATGATCCGGTGTGCCCAGTCACCATCATCGGTGATCAGCACCAGACCGGTGGCATCGACGTCGAGGCGCCCGGCGATGTGCAATCTGGTTTTGTTCGGCACGTCCAGAAGATCGAGTACGGTACGATGTTCATGGTCGCGAGTTGCACACACCACTCCCGCCGGTTTGTTCAGCATGAAGTAGCGGTGCGTGACTGCTGACAACGATTGGCCTTGGTACGTAACGTTTGCATCGTTTGCTACCGGCTCAGCGGGATCAATGATCACCACACCATCCACCATGACGGCCCCAGCACGAATTGCCTGCTGCGCACGGGCACGGCTCAGGCCGGAGGCATGCGCAAGCCTTCGATCAAGACGCTGGGCGGTACGTGTACGGCGGGACATGATGGGCACCACTTTACCAAAGGCCCGGCGTACAGAAATGGGAAATTAACGAGTCGCCGCCCGGAAACCGGCACTGGCGCGGCCCGATTCCTGCCAGAGCCGGCGCAGATCGGCGGCCATGCCTTCAATGCCAGTGCCTCCTGGATAGAGCATCCGTACCTGCCCCTCGGGGTCGAGCAGATACAGCAGCGATGAATGCACCAGCGTGTAAGCGAGTGCTGTTTTGCCCTGATAGCGGCGGGTCAACACGTCAAAGGCATTGGCGGCTGCCTGCAGAGCCTCGGGATCGCCGGTCAGCCCGACGATGCGTTTATCGAATTTCTCGACAAACTCCTTCATGGCCCGCACATCGTCACGCGTGCTATCAATGCTGATGAACACGATCCGCACATGGGCGCTGTCTTCACCAAGCTCAGTGAGCAGTTGCGCGGTCTTGTGCAGCGTCATCGGACACACATCCGGGCAATGCGTATAGCCAAAGACCACCAGCTGCCATCCCTGATGCTGGAGCGGAAAACGCGTGACCCGGGCCTCCTGATCAAGCAGCGTCAACGGGTGGATGGCACGTGGCGGCTCGACACGAACCCCCTGAAAACTGCCGGCATTGGCATGGCCGGTAACGGTCAGCCACAGAAACAGGGCGATGCACAGGAAACGCACAGGTTTCATGGTTTGGCTTTCGGCTGGCGATTTTTCGGCAGCAGCGTTGGGCTGAAGTCCGCGACGGCCTCCTTGCAGTCGGGCAGTAATGGCTTATCCGTCACCAGTCGCTGCATCGCGGCGAACAGCGCCTGGGCCGAATCCGGTTCGGTATTGCCAAAGAGAGCGCCGTGGGCACGCTTGTTTGTCTGGCCGGAGAAATTGATCCCCATGTCATACAGAACCCGACCATTGACCGACGGCAGGGGACCAGCCAGTTGCGCGGCCTGGGCGAGCAGATTCAGTTCTGCCAGTTCAGCCGCACTCAGTTGGCGCTCGCCGCGGGCGTGCACACGACCATCCGGCGTCGGGAACAACCACATGAGGCGACCGCGCCGTCCGAGGGCAATCTGGTTGCGCGGCCCGCAGAAGGTTGAGAAGTTGAAACCGATCACCGGGTACATCGGCTTGCCACCACAATAGCTGTAGTCAAACGGGTCGGAGGGCGGTGTCTCATCGGCCAGTACGGCGAACGGGGTCAGCAACATGGCCATGAGCCAGCCGAGCTGCGGTGTAATTCGATATGCCATCGCTTAAACCTCCACCCGCTCCAGCTATTGCCGGAGCGGGTCACTGCTGCGTATCTCAGAAGTTGAGGCGTGTGTACACGGTGCCGTTGGTATAACTGCCGCCATTCCGCAGATTCTTGTATGTAACGCGCGGATACCAGGACCCGGTCGTGGATGGCAATGTCACCATTACGTCCGCGGTCTGGCCAGGCGAAACATCAAGCTTGGTTACGGTTAACGGGCTGGCCAGCTTGAAGCCGTCCTTGTTGTATACCGTGAAGGACTTGCTGGCACCACCGGCGTCCTTGATCTCGAACGTACCATTCACCGAATGTATCCCGATCAGACGGATCGCCACCTTGGCATTCACCGCCGCGGTGACGGTCTCGGCCGGCGCCGTGGTGCTGCGCCCTTCGTTGCCATTCACCAGAAAGTATTTCGGGTTGTAGTCGGCAAACACGGTGGAGTCGCCAACCGCAGTGTGGAAGGCTGGATCCACGGCACTCATGACCATGTTCCACTCAAAGTCATAGGTCGGACCACCGTTGCTGATGACATTCGTAAAATTACCGGCGTTGTCCACAGCCTTGACGATCAGGGCCGCATACATACCCATCTCCAGGTGCTTCACCGTGTGCACATGACAGTGATACATGTGCGAACCAACATAACGGCTGTCGACACTGAAGCGATAGTTATCGCCGAGCACGGCGGCACCGGTTTCCGGCACCCCATCCTCGGACTGCGGTACATCAACTCCATGATGGTGAATGGTGTGGCCGTTGTAGGGTGGGTTCTCCTGCGGCGCCATCATCATATTGAGCGTCACATTGGCCTGCTGGCCCACGCCCAGTTCCATCGTTGGTCCGCCGAGACGGCAATTGCCGCCCCCCTGTGCACAGAACACCCAAAACCGTACATTGGCGCCATCGCTCATGGCCTTGTCGATCGCTTGCACCATCAACGTAGCGCTGGTGGCGTTCAACACATCCACTCCCCCGCCACCGATCATCCCGCCGCCACCCATACCACCGCCGCCACCTCCAGTCATCCCGCCTCCGGTGCTTCCACCACTGCTGGAGCTGCTGACCGTCACGGTGATGTCCTTGGGGCTGAAGCTGATCCCGGCACTGGTGTTCTTCACCACATAGGTTCCCGCGGTACTGGAGGAAAGGTTCAGGGTGGCGGAAAAGCTGCCCTTGGCCGCGGTCTTGATGGTAATGGTTCGATTCGACGTACTGATACTGAAGCTGCTCAGGTTCGAGGAACTGCCTTTCGAGACGCTCAGGCCGGATGGATAGCTCCAGGCAAATGTCTTGGAGCTATTGCCATCGTTACCGCTGAACACCGAGGAACCGCTCTGACCAGTTGTCAGGCTGAGCGAAGCCGGCGACAGGCTGGCGCTGGTGGCCGCATCGGCAACTGTGGATACGGCGAGGATCAGGCCGGACACAAGCATTACTCGTCCGGCGAGTTTCTTCAGGACATGGATCAACTGTGATGTATTCATCGTTCTCTCCTCCACCCTTATTGGCCGACGATCAGCGTTGCGGTACCGTTCAGATAGACGCCATTGGCGGTTTCCATCTGGGCGGAGTGCACGTGCATCGGGAAAATGCCCGGCCTGAGTGTGTACAGCACCATCGCCGTGGTGCCGGCCTTGAGGTTGATCGTGTCGCCCCACTCCGGCGAAGACAGCCGGCTTCCGTCACTGTCGATGATCTGGAAGTGGTTGGCGTGAAAGTGAAGCGATTGGTCGAACTGGCCGGCATTCACCATACGCACAATCCCGACTTGGCCCGTACTGCCTTGCAACACCGTGTTGGGGTCATGCATGGCGTCGAAACCACCCATGCCATTCATCAGGAAGTAGTTCGGTTTATAAGTACCGGTGCTGACCGTGCTTCCTCTTGAGGCGACGTCATTCCAGCGCGTCTTGTCCATGTCCGACGTAATCCACAACCGTTCGATGCTGTAACTCGGGCCATTGGTCCAGGCCTTCTTCACGCCACCGGCAGCGCGCACCACCAGTGCGCCATACAGGCCCATCTCGCGATTGACGTTGCTGTTGAGCGTATCGTTATAGAGATACACACCAGCCTTCGAGGTGGTAAAGCTGTAGGTCTTGTTGCTGCCGGCCGCAATGGAGCCGGTATCGGTGGTGAGATTGCGCACCACGAAGTTATGGGCACGACTGTCCTGGTTATAGACAGTGACCGTAACCGCCTCGCCCTCGGTGGATTCCAGCAGCGGACCCGGCACCATCGGCGCGGTGGCGGCATTGTCGGTATACCCCCAGACATTGATGGTTGTGCCACCAGCACCGTTGACTGTATGCGTACCGGGCTTGATGAACAGGGTATAGCTCGCTGCCGTGCTTACTTGCGGGGAAATCAACAGAACAATTAACAGGGGGAAAAACCGATACGCGTGCTCTCGCACGCGAGTGAATCGCGCTCTCATCTCCACTCTCCTCTCAAAAGGTTCACTGCACGAGAGGATCGGCGATGTAAAAAAATAATAGTGGAGGCGTCCTTCTTAAAATCTTTTTATTCTTCTTCCCTGTCTGGGTTCCGAAATAAATTTGAACTCGTCTGCCGTAAATGGCGTCGTCGTTTTCTTTTGTAAAATTTTATTTTCGGAAAACCAGTTGCCCCCGCCTTTCTCTCTCTCGAATTCAGTATTCCTGAACAATCACCACTACACAAGACAGGGACAATATTTAAGCTTCGACTTATAGTCCGACTATTACCATCAGAATTTAACGGGCCCATTCCCAGGCAAATGCATTCAGACCTGAAACGACTGCTCATCGACCATCAGACAACGTTGTGTCCTTCACGGCCGGATACGGATCGGATCGAAACCGGTAAAGATGTAAATCATCACCAGTGTCACCACGAGCAGATTCAATATGACGCCGACGATCACATGCCCTCCCAAGCCGCATCCGCCGTATTGGCGTATATGCGCCAGCGAGCGGATCAGCGCGGTAATACCGAAGGCCACGAAGATGATATTGAAGCCGTTGAGAATCGGAAAGCGCATACCAGCAATCAAAATGATGGCCGCGGCCAGCGGTGCCGCCCACGACACAATGGCACATTTGAAGCCCTGAGCGCCGACACCGCAAACGGGTGCCTCATCGACGGTTTTCGTGGCACGGCTCATGGTGATTCCTCCGGGACTGAATGGTGACGGATAATATTTCCGGATCTCTTGCTCTGGAACAGACCCTGATTTCAACCCTATGCAAGTCTGCATGGTTCCAGATTGCGGCACAATCATTCCGCAGAGTCCGGTTGGAACAGGATATGGCCTGGATCTGAAAAATCGTTTTGCATCGTCACGGAAGATCGGCCGCTAACTCCAAATGTGGCACATTCTGTGCAGACAGATTTTACCTGGTACTGCGCGGGACCAGTCTCCCCGCGAGTTGAGGTATCGTAGGCGCTGGGGCCGGAATTGTGTCAGGACCGGTTGTAACCAATTTTCAGTCAAATATTACCCGATAGTTTCACATGGCTATTACTGTTCAGAAAGTCAAAGTTGCTGTGAACGATCTGAAGCTCGGCATGTATGTCGCCGATCTCGATCGGCCGTGGCTGGAAACCCCCTTTCTGCTGCAGGGCTTCGAACTTCGCGACGATCGCGAGATCGAGATGCTCAAGAAACAATGTCAGTATGTATACGTCGATATCTACCGCAGCACCAAATTCACCCCCCAGTATTTTCAGGGAGCAGTCATGGCACGATCCCGGCAGCTTGAAGCCGAGGATGCCCGCATCAAACAGAAGATCCGGGAGCTAACTCAGCAGGCTCCGGCCGCCTCTCCGGTCCGCAGGGCCTATGTCGACCAGTCCACCTTCGAACAGGAAATCGTCCAGGCCAAGGCCGTGGAGAGCGAAGCGCGCACCGTGATGAACGAGGCCATCGAGGACGTCGTGAGCGGCAAGACGATCAACCTGGAAATGACCAACAAGGTCATTTCCAATATGGTGGATAGTGTGCTGCGCAATCCGGATGCACTGGTCTGCCTCAGCCAGCTCAAGAATGCGAGTGAATACACCGCCCTGCACTCGATCCGTACCAGCATCGTCGCGCTCGCCTTCGGTCGCCATCTCGCGCTCAGCCGCGACGAACTGATCACCCTCGGCATGGGTGTGATGTTGCATGACATCGGGATGGTCAAGGTTCCGCAGGAAATCCTCGCCAAGCACGGCGGACTGAGCCACGAAGAATTCGAGACCATGGCCAAGCACGTGCAGTGGGGACTGGAAATCGTCAAGGTGTCAGGAGGCCTGCCACCGGGCGCCATGGATGTGATTGCCCAGCACCATGAGCGCAGCGATGGCCAGGGGTACCCGCAACATCGCCAGGGCACAGCGATCGCACCGGCCGGCATGATTGGCGCCATCGTGGATGTCTACGATGCGATCACCAGCGAGCGTATTTACGGTAACGCACTGTCTGCCGAAGATGCTCTCAAGAGCATGTATGAATGGCGCAACAAGGATTTCCAGCCACAAATGATCGAGGAGTTCATCCGTTGCATGGGGATTTTCCCGATCGGTAGCCTGGTGGAATTGAGCAACGGTACTGTCGGGGTGGTGATCACCATCAACCGGATGCGCCGTCTGAAGCCCAAGGTGGCGCTGGTGCTGACAGCCAGCAAGACACCGTACAGCCGCCATGTGATCACCGATCTCGTGGACCACAAGGACGCGTTTGGCCAGGAAATCAAAATCGCGCGGGTGCTGCCCACCGGCAGTTACGACATCAACCCGATGGATCACATCATCCAGCTGTAGCCGCCACGATGGTGTGGCCGGCTATCATTTCTCGCCCTTGACCGCCCGACGGAATTCACGCCCACCTTCGCGGAACACACTCCCGATGGTCTTGCCGGCCTGTTTGGCATTACGGCCAACCTCCTTGCCGATGTGCCCTGCTTCGCGCACTGCACTACCGGTGGCGTGACCAACCTCGCGAGCACCGCTCTTGAGACTCGATTCCTCGGCTTGCACCGGTGAAAGCACCATCGTCACCAACAGCCATGCTCCAATCCACCTAGAGGCGCGAACTATTTCTTCCGAGGTCACCATACCCACTCCTGAATCTATTGTGCCGTCGGTCCGGCTTCTGGACCGCACCTGGAATCCAATTATCGCCACGAATCTCGGCGGCCGCTGACCGACGATCCGCATCGGCACACCCATCATCCGGCAAATTTAAGGAATATTTAGCAATCCCTGAGCAATGATTTAACAATGCCAGCCAGTAGTTCTGCGTACGATCCCTCTCGCCCAATCACATAACCGAGGAGGATTCCATGAAGCCCATTCTGATTATTTCCCTGCTGTGTTCGCTCGTGTCCCTTTCGGCCACTGCACAAGCGACCGATTCCCGATCCGGCAATGCCACGCTGGAGCGCGGACGCGCCCTGACCGTGCTTGGCGGCTGCCATGACTGCCACACCCCGGGCTATCCGGAAGCCGCTGGCAAGGTACCGAAGGCCGAGTGGCTGACCGGCAACGCCGTGGGCTTCCAGGGCCCGTGGGGCACAAGCTACCCGGTGAACCTGCGCCTGTATGTGCAGGGCAAAACCGAAAAGGAGTGGATTGCGCGCGTGCGCCAGCCGATGCGGCCGCCGATGCCGTGGTT
>DKBE01000039.1 GCA_002451085.1 Proteobacteria bacterium UBA6908
CGACCCGGCGCTGCTGCGCCCGGGTCGATTCGATCGTCAGGTGTACGTACCGCTGCCGGACATTCGCGGCCGTGAACAAATCCTGAAAGTGCATATGCGCAAGGTGCCGATTTCGGATAACGTCGACCCGTCGATTCTGGCGCGCGGCACGCCCGGTTTCTCCGGTGCTGATCTGGCCAATCTGGTAAATGAGGCGGCGCTGTTTGCCGCGCGCGCCAACAAGCGCCTGGTCGATATGGACGACTTTGAGAAGGCCAAGGACAAGGTCATTATGGGCGCTGAGCGCCGCTCGATCGTCATGCCCGAGAAGGAGCGCCGCAATACGGCTTACCACGAGTCCGGTCATGCTGTGGTGGCCAAGTCGCTGCCGAACACCGATCCGGTACACAAGGTCACGATCATTCCGCGCGGTCGTGCCCTCGGCGTCACCATGCAGCTCCCGACCGAGGATCGTTACAGCCACGATCGCGAATCGCTGTTCTCAACGATCGCGGTGTTGATGGGCGGGCGTATCGCCGAAGAAGTGTTCATGAACCAGATGACCACCGGGGCGGCCAACGACTTTGAGCGTGCAACCGATCTGGCGCGCAACATGGTCATGCGCTGGGGCATGAGCGATACCATGGGTCCGCGTGTGTACGGCGACAACCAGAGCGAGGTGTTCCTTGGGCGCGACATGGTGACCCACAAGAACCTGTCGGACTCGACAGCCGAGATGGTCGACAAGGAAATCCGTCGCATCATCGACGAGCAATATGCGCGTGCCCGCAAGATCATTGAGGACAACCGCGACAAGGTTGAAGTCATGACGCAGTCGCTGCTCGACTGGGAAACCATCAATGCCGAGCAGATCGACGACATCATGGCCGGCCGTCGACCGCGTCCACCCGAAGGCACGACTCCGCCGAGTGGTGGCAGTGCCGTGAAGGAGCCCTCGGTACGGCCACCGGTAGCACCCAGCGACAAGCCGGCCGCGCAGCACTGATCCAGGCTCAAGCTGGATCTGCTGGCATGACGGGTGGCGAGTCGAGCCAGCAACGCTGTGGTATTTCATGATGGTGGCGGCCGTGACCGCACTTGATTGTAACGGTCGGACGCTTACTCTCGGGCGCACGGCCGTCATGGGCATCCTGAATGTCACCCCTGATTCCTTTTCGGACGGGGGTTTTTTCTTGTCCCGCGAACAGGCGGTGGCGCACGCCCTGAAGCTGGCCGAAGAGGGTGCCGATATTATCGATGTGGGCGGTGAGTCCACCCGTCCCGGAGCCCAGGCTGTCAGTGTCCAGGAGGAGTTGGATCGCGTCATTCCGGTGATCGAGGCGATTGCCAAGGCAGTCTCTATCCCGATCTCGATCGACACGTCGAAACCGGAAGTCATGCGTGCTGCGATTCATGCCGGTGCCGGGCTGATCAACGATGTCCGGGCGCTGCGAGAAACCGACGCTCTCCAAACCGCTGCGGCGCTACAGGTGCCGGTCTGTCTCATGCACATGCTCGGGGAACCGCGCAGCATGCAGGTGAACCCGGTCTATACTGAAGTGGTGAGCGAGGTGCGGAATTTTCTGATTGGTCGCATCGAGGCTTGCGCCGCCGCCGGAATCCCGCGCGAACGGATTGTGATCGACCCGGGTTTCGGGTTTGGCAAGACGGTCGAGCACAATCTCGCATTGTTACGACATTTGCAGGAATTGCGTGGACTGGGCGCCGCATTGTTGGCTGGATTGTCGCGCAAATCCATGATCGGCGCGTTGCTTCATCTGCCGGTGGACCAGCGCACCAGTGCCAGCGTGGCATTGGCACTGATCGCAGTGCAAAATGGCGCACGAATCATTCGGGCGCACGATGTGCGCGCCACCTGCGATGCTGTCCGTATGTGGGAGGCGGTCTATCCGCAACAGGGGAACATGACATGAGCAAGAAATTCTTCGGCACCGATGGCGTGCGCGGCCGCATGGGCCATGAACCAATCACGCCGGAAACGGTGCTTAAGCTCGGCTGGGCAGCCGGCCGGGTACTGGCCAAGGGCGGACCGGATCACGCCAAGGTGCTGATCGGCAAGGACACGCGTGTCTCCGGCTATCTGCTCGAGAGTGCGCTCGAAGCGGGCCTGTCGGCGGCGGGCGTGGATATCCGTCTGCTGGGACCGATGCCGACTCCGGCGATTGCCTATCTTACGCGTACTGCACGCGCGAGCGCCGGCATTGTTATATCCGCCTCGCACAATCCGTATGATGACAACGGCATCAAGTTTTTCTCGGCCGACGGCACCAAGCTGCCTGACGAAGTCGAGCATGCCATTGAACGGGAGATGCGCGAACCGCTCACCACCGTCGAGTCGGCGCAGCTCGGCAAGGTCAAGCGCTATCCGGATGCGGCCGGGCGTTATATCGAATTCTGCAAGAGCACATTCCCGCATCGGCTAAATCTCGATGGACTCAAGATCGTGGTGGATTGCGCCAATGGCGCGGCCTACCAGGTGGCACCGCTGGTGTTCTCCGAACTGGGCGCCAACGTGATTGCCATTGCCAACAGTCCGGATGGCTTCAATATCAATGATCAATGCGGTTCCACGCACCCGGAACTGCTGCAGAAGGCCGTGTTGGCCGAACAGGCCGACCTGGGCATTGCCCTCGATGGTGACGGCGACCGTGTATTGCTGGTGGATGGCAAGGGCGAGGTTCTTGATGGCGATCAGATTCTGTACATCATTGCCGGTGCACGGAAGGGGGGTGGCCGGCTGCACGGGGGTGTGGTCGGAACGCTCATGACCAATCTGGGTCTCGAGCAAGCGTTTGCGACCCAGCAGATTCCATTCCGGCGTGCCAATGTCGGTGATCGCTACGTGCTGGCTGAACTCTCCCAGCAGGGTTGGGAGCTGGGTGGTGAGACCTCGGGGCACATCATCTGCCTCGACAAGAGCACTACCGGTGACGCCATTATTGCGGCGCTGGAAGTGCTGGCGGTGGTGCGTCAGACCGGCCAATCGCTGGCCGACCTCAAGGCGGGCATGCAGGTATTCCCGCAAGCCATGATCAATGTACGCATGAGCAAGCGCTTCGATATCAAGGGTTCTGCTCCGGTGCAGAGTGCGCTCCGCCAGGTCGAGATGGAGCTTGCCGCCAACGGCCGTGTCGTGTTGCGTGCCTCCGGCACCGAGCCAGTCGTGCGAGTCATGCTCGAAGGCCGCGATCCGGCCCAGATTCAGCGCCTCGGCCAGCAGTTGGCGGATACCGTCAAGCGTGCAGCGGACGAAGCAGCCTAGAGGTTGAGGAATCCCGGAAGTTCACGCTTCATTGCAATCTTGCCCCCCAGCCGGTAACATCCCGCGCTCTTTTTGGCAGGAATTCAACAGGTTTTGGGGGTTTCGATGGCCAATCGCCAGCCCATCGTGGCGGGAAACTGGAAAATGAACGGCAGCCAGGCGGAGTCCGCCGCGTTGCTTACAGGCCTCAAGAAAGGCCTGGGCACGGTCAACAAGGCCAAGATCGTAGTGTGTCCGCCATTCATTCTGGTTCCGCTGGCCGCCAAGGAACTGGCCGGGACCACTGCCGCCTGGGGCGGTCAGAATCTCGATACTCACAAATCCGGTGCTTTCACGGGCGAGGTGTCGGGCCCGATGCTCAAGGATTTCGGCTGCAGCTACGTGATCATCGGTCATTCCGAGCGCCGTACGCTGTTCGGCGAAACCGATGCCATGGTGGCCGAGAAGTTCAAGGCGGCGCAGGATGCCGGGCTGATTCCGATCCTGTGCGTTGGCGAAACCCTGTCGGAACGTGAAGCGAACCAGACCGAAGCCGTGGTGGCGCGCCAGCTGGACGCCGTTGTGAATACCCTTGGTATTGCCGCGCTGGCCAATTCGGTCGTCGCCTATGAGCCGGTGTGGGCCATTGGCACCGGCAAAACAGCATCGCCGCAGCAGGCCCAGGACGTTCACCGGTTTATCCGTGGCCGGCTTGCGGCAAAGGATGCCAAGGTGGCGGACGGCATGCGCATCCTCTATGGCGGTAGCATGAAGGCAGCCAATGCCAAAGAACTGATCGGCCAGCCGGATATCGACGGCGGACTGATTGGCGGTGCCTCGCTGGTGGCCGACGAATTTCTGGCCATTTGCCGTGCCGCAGACTGAACTGAACCCGGAGAATCGGTAATGAAAGAAATCCTGCTCGTGATTCACGTGCTCACGGCCGTGGCCATTATCGTGTTTGTGTTGCTGCAGCAGGGTAAGGGTGCGGACGCGGGCGCTGCGTTTGGCGGCGGAGGTGCTTCGCAAACCTTGTTCGGCTCGCGCGGCTCGGCCACATTCCTCAGTCGCACCACGGCTATCCTGGCGGCGATCTTTTTTATCACCAGCCTGTCGCTGGCGGTGTTGTATTCGCGTCAGTCCACTGAGCGGGCGCGATCAATTACCGAAACATCGGCCCCGGTGGAAAGCACTCCGGCGGCGCCTGCGGTACCGGAGCAGCCAACGACTCCGGCGGTTCCGAAATAACCTTAAATAAACCGCCCAAACACGCAGATGTATCGCAGAAGTGGTGGAATTGGTAGACACGCTATCTTGAGGTGGTAGTGGCGAAAGCCGTGAGGGTTCGAGTCCCTCCTTCTGCACCATCCCCGAAACGCCGCAGATTTTTCAGGTCTGCGGCGTTTTCATTTTCAGCCCAGGACGTTCAGCTCGTCCCCGGGGCACATCAGTCCCCTGAATGGATGTTTTTTTATGACACCATAATCAGCCTAACCTTGTGAATCATAAATAATTTCCATTGCTCCGTTGTCTTGACTTGGCGCGCGCGCGGCCAATACACTCGCTTGCACCGGGAAGGATTGGCGTACGCGCCGGTCGCTGCATCACACTATAACTAAACGACGAGCACGACCCATGTTGGAGAACTATCTCCCTATTCTGATTTTCATGGCGATCGGCCTGTTTATAGGGGTCGCGCTGCTGACGATCAACCGGATTCTCTCGCCCAGCCGGCCGGACAGCGAGAAGCTTTCGCCGTACGAGTGCGGTTTCGAGGCATTCGAGGATTCGCGCATCAAATTCGACGTGCGTTACTATCTGGTGGCCATCCTGTTCATCATCTTCGACCTGGAAATCGCCTTCCTGTTTCCGTGGGCCGTAGCACTCAACGAAATCGGCATGGCGGGTTTTGTCGCCATGATGATTTTCCTCGGCATCCTGGTGGTCGGTTTCCTGTATGAATGGAAGAAGGGGGCGCTCGAGTGGGAATAGAGGGCGTACTCGACAAGGGTTTTGTCACCACCTCGGTCGACAAGCTCATGAACTGGGCACAGACCGGGTCGTTGTGGCCGATGACCTTTGGTCTGGCCTGCTGCGCTGTTGAGATGATGCACGCCGGCGCTTCACGCTATGACCTGGACCGCTTCGGAATCATGTTTCGTCCGAGTCCGCGCCAGTCGGACGTGATGATTGTTGCCGGTACTCTGGTTAACAAAATGGCCCCGGCGTTGCGCAAGGTGTATGACCAGATGCCTGAGCCGCGCTGGGTAATTTCCATGGGATCGTGTGCCAACGGTGGCGGCTATTACCACTATTCCTATGCCGTGGTGCGTGGCTGTGACCGCATTGTCCCGGTGGATGTCTATGTGCCGGGTTGCCCGCCGACCGCAGAAGCACTGTTATACGGAATCTTGCAGCTGCAAAACAAGATTCGTCGCACCAACACCATTGCTCGCTGAAAATCCGGATACCCCATGACTGAGGCACTTCAGGCCCTTGCCGCCCACGCCCGCGAAAGTTTCGCCGAGGCGATCGTGGACGAAACGCATGAGCATGGTGAACTCACTTTGTCCGTAAAGCGTGACCAGTTGCGCAAGGTGGCCAAGCGCCTGCGCGACGACAACCTGTTCCGGTTTGAGCAGTTGCTGGATGTCTGTGGCGTTGACTACCTCACCTATCGCGCCGAGGCGCCGGAAGGCGCCCGTTCCGGGCCGCGTTTCGCTGTCGTTTACCATCTGCTGTCCGTTAGCCGCAATCAACGGTTGCGGTTGCGAGTGCATCTGGATGACCAGCTGCCGGTCGTCGATTCCGTGAATGACTTGTGGCCGTCGGCCAACTGGTTCGAGCGCGAGGCATTTGATCTCTTCGGCATCGTGTTTGAAGGTCATCCGGATCTGCGCCGAATACTCACTGACTATGGTTTCATCGGCCATCCGTTCCGCAAGGATTTTCCGCTCTCCGGGCATGTTGAGATGCGCTACGACCCGGAAAAAGGACGTGTGGTCTATCAACCGGTCAGCATTGAACCGCGCATTACCGTGCCACGCGTTATCCGTGAGGAGGGCTACGGCCATCGCGAAGGTTAATCGCCCGCGTCGCTGATTCACTATGCCCGAGATTCGCAACTACACCATGAACTTCGGTCCGCAACACCCGGCGGCACACGGTGTGCTGCGCCTGGTGCTGGAGATGGATGGCGAAGTGATTGAGCGCGCTGATCCGCATGTTGGACTGTTGCATCGCGGTACCGAAAAACTGGCTGAAACCAAGCCCTTTAACCAGTCGATCGGCTACATGGACCGACTCGACTATGTGTCGATGATGTGCAACGAGCATGGTTATGTGCTGGCCATGGAAAGACTGCTCGGGTTGCAGGTTCCAATTCGTGCCCAGTACATCCGCGTGATGTTCG
>DKBE01000073.1:0-682 GCA_002451085.1 Proteobacteria bacterium UBA6908
TTGCCGTCGCCGGCATGAAAGACATTGGCCACCGGCAGTGCATATTCCTTCGACAGTTCGCCGATACGACGTAATACCGTGGCGAGATGCCGGCGCGGGATGGTGCCGTCCATGCAATAGTAATCGGGCGAGATGCGTCCAACCGCCGGGAAGGCCGCTTTGCGCCCGGCCCACATCCGCAGACGTTCGGCCTCATCGCGCGCTGTGCGCACCTCGGTGGCACCCTCGTTCAGAAGCAGGGCGCGGACGGCGGCAATCCCTTCCGAGACCTCGTCATTGGTGCCGTCGAGTTCACACAACAGGATTGCCGCGGCCTCCAGCGGGTAGCCGGCATGCACATAATCCTCGGCGGCGCGGATCGCCGGATTGTCCATCATCTCGAGACCGCCCGGAATAATGCCGGCGGCGATAATCGTCGCCACCGCCGTGCCGGCCTTTTCGATGTCATCAAAGGCCGCGAGGATGACCTGCGCACGCTCCGGACGGGGCAGCAGCTTGACGGTCACTTCGACGATCACCCCGAGCATGCCTTCCGACCCGGTGAACAGGGCCAGCAGGTCGTAGCCGGGACTGTCGAGAGTCTTGCCGCCGAGGGTGACGAGATCGCCATCGATGGTGATGAATTTGATGCCAAGCACGTTGTGCACGGTCAGGCCGTACTTGAGGCAATGCACGCCGCCGG
>DKBE01000073.1:690-10778 GCA_002451085.1 Proteobacteria bacterium UBA6908
CCAGCGGCAGGGCACCGCCGGACAGACCGGTGCCGGCACCGCGCGCCACCACCGGCACATGCAGCTCGGAACAGGTTTTCAGGATGGTCTGGATTTGCCCGATGGTTTCCGGCAGCGCCACCAGCCCGGGCAGCATCCGATAGGCGGAGAGCCCATCACATTCGTAGGGCCGGCGTTCCTCTTCCGATATCAGCAATGCCAGGTCGGGCAGGCGTTCGCGCAGGACCGCGATCAGGATTGTGAGCGGGCCGGAATCAACGGTTCGAGTCGGAACAGTAGTCATGGCGGTAGCCGGGAAGAGTCAAGAAAGAGTATCGACTTGCGGCAGGCGAGTAAACGGCGACCGTTTTCATGTTGTGGTATAAACAACGGGGTTTATTGCATGGACATTCGAGCATGTTCCGCATCCGCAAGATCGAAGACGACATCGCCCCGGCCAACCGTGAGGCGATCCGCCAGGTGGTGGACATCATGCGCTCGCAGTTTCCGCGCATCACCCAGGCCGACCTCGACAAGCTGCCCCGGCAGTTGCACGACCCGTTCAAATACAAGTATCGCTCGATCCTGTTTGTCGCCGAGGACCAGTACACCCACGTCAAGGGTTTTGCCTTGCTGCTGCACATGACCGATCTCGGCATTTGCTATCTCGAGTTGTTGTCGGCCGCCCCGGGCCGTACCGGCGGCGGAGTGGGGACGGCACTGTATGAGCGAGTGCGGGAAGAGGCCGAGTGGCTCAAGGTGCTGGGCATCTTCTTCGAATGCAAGGCCGACGTGCCGAAACTGGTGGCCGACCCGGCCGAGCTCAAGGTGAACCAGGCCCGCATGCGTTTTTACGAACGTTACGGCGCGCGTCCGATCATCAACAACGACTATGCCACGCCGGTGCATTCCGGTGACACCAATCTGTATTACCTGGTCGTCGATGGGCTCGGCCGTGCTGTCAGCCTGCCGCGCGAGCGGGTGCGGCGCATCGCGGCGGCGATCCTCGAGCGCAAGTATGGCGAGCTGTTCAGCAAGGAGCACATCGTCCGCATCGCCAATTCATTCACGGACGATCCCGTCCAGCTGCGCGCGCCGCGTTACTACAAGCGTGGCAAACCCGAGAAGGTTTCGGGTCCGCGCACGGGGCTGCGGCCGATTGCGCTCGTGGTCAATACCGGCCATGCCATTCATCACGTGCGCGAGCGCGGATACCTGGAAGCGCCAGTGCGGCTGTCATCGATTTTGCGCGAACTCGCCAAGACCAAGCTGTTCAAGCGCATGCAGCCACGCCTGTATTCGGAAAAATACATTACCGCGGTGCATGACAAGGATTACGTCGCCTACCTGCGACGTGCCTGTACGGGGATGCCGGCGAACAAGACGATCTACCCGGAGGTGTTCCCGATCCGCAATGCCTCGCGACCGCCCAAAAGCCTGGCGTTGCGTGCCGGCTACTATTGCATCGATCCGTTCACGCCCCTCAGCCAGAACGCGTACCTGGCGGCACGCGGCGCCGTGCACTGTGCCATGACCGCCGCCAAGGCCATGCTCGATGGGCACCGGCTGGCCTATGCGCTGGTCCGGCCCCCGGGCCACCATGCCGAGCGGCGCGCCTTTGGCGGTTTCTGCTATTTCAACTCGGCGGCGGTGGCGGCGCACTACCTGAGCGCGCTCGGCACGGTCGCGGTGCTGGATATCGACTTCCATCATGGCAACGGCACCGAAAATATCTTCTACGAGCGCAACGACGTGCTCACGCTGTCGATCCATGGCCATCCGAATTTCGCCTATCCGCATTTCAGCGGTTTTGAGGACGAGGTGGGTGTCGGTGCCGGCGTCGGCTTCAACGTCAACTATCCGCTGCCCGAGGACACCACGCCGGAACGCTATGCAACCACGCTGGAGCGCGCGTTGAAGCGCATCCGCGAGTTCGCGCCGCGTTACCTGGTGATCTGTCTGGGGCTTGATACCGCCAAGGGCGATCCGACCGGATCCTGGACGCTGAGCACATCCGATTTTGAGCGCAATGGCGAAGCCATCGGCGCGCTCGGGCTGCCGACACTGGTGGTGCAGGAGGGCGGTTACCGCACGCGCACGCTCGGGATCAATGCCCGGCATTTCTTCGAAGGACTGTGGCGTGCCAGCAGCAGGGTCACCGAACCCATGGACGATAGCTCGCGAACGAAACGCCGTGCCTGAATCCTGGCCGACTCGCGCCGCCGAAGCGATTGCGCTTCAGCAGCGCCTGCGCGATCAGGTCATCCGGGACGACCAGCTTGAGCCGGTGCACTTTGTGGCCGGGCTGGATGTCGGCCTGGAACACGAGGATAACGTCATGCGCGCCGCCGTGGCCGTGCTGTCGTTCCCGGACCTGCGCATGGCCGACCAGGCCGTGGTCCATGGTCCGGCGACCTTTCCTTATATACCGGGGTTGTTGTCGTTCCGGGAGGTGCCGGTGTTGCTCGAGGCACTGGAACGGCTCGGACAGCAGCCGGATCTGTTGCTGTGCGATGGCCAGGGGCTGGCCCACCCGCGCCGCTTCGGCCTGGCCTGCCATCTCGGCGTGCTGACCGGCATACCCTCGATCGGAGTTGCCAAGTCATTGCTGATCGGCAGGCACGATCCGTTACCGGCCAGACGCGGCGCCTGGCGCCCCTTGCTCGACAGCGGTGAGGTGGTGGGTGCCGCATTGCGCACGCGCGATGGCGTGGCACCGGTGTACGTCTCGATTGGCCACAAGATCAGCCTTGAAACCGCTATTGATTTCACGCTGGTGTGCACGCCGAGGTACCGGCTGCCCGAGACCACGCGCTCCGCGCACCGACTGGCCTCGGGCCCGTGATAGAGTAGTGTGCGTGGCAAATATTATTTCCATCCATCATGTCAGCGTGATCGTGGCCGACACGGCCCGCGCGCTGCAGTTCTATCACGACACGCTGGGCCTGGAGGTCGATGCCGATCGACCTGATCTCGGCTACCCCGGGGCCTGGCTCAAGGTCGGTGGTCAGCAGATTCATTTGCTGGAGCTGCCGAATCCTGACTCAACCACCGGCCGACCATTGCACGGCGGTCGTGATCGGCATGTTGCACTCTCGATCTGCGATCTTGATTCACTGCGCGCCCGGCTCGATGCCACGGAAGTCACCTACACGCTCAGCAAATCCGGGCGGCGCGCACTGTTCTGCCGTGATCTGGATGGTAACGCCCTGGAGTTCATTGAGCAGTCTGCATGAGTGAATTCCTGGTCAAGGAACTGCTGGCCGTCATTCCGCAGACTGGTCGGCTCGAATGGATCGGGCTGCGACCCGCCTATCGTGCACCGGTTCAGTCGGTCAGCGAAGCCGTTGCCGAAGTTGGGCGCGGACTGATTGGCGATCATTATGCGGACAGCCCCGGCACGAAGCGCCAGGTGACCCTCCTGCAAGCCGAGCACCTGCCAGCGATCGCCGCATTGACCGGCCATGACCGGATATCCCCTGAATGGCTGCGCCGCAATTTGGTTATTTCCGGGGTTAACCTGTTGGCGCTCAGGGATCGGTCGTTCCGGATAGGCGAGGTGTTGCTGGAAGGCACGGGTCTGTGTCATCCGTGCTCACGCATGGAGGATGTGCTCGGCCCGGGCGGTTATAACATCATGCGCGGCCACGGCGGAATTACCGCCCGGGTGCTCACCGGCGGAGTGCTGCGTCTGGGCGACCCGGTCGAATTTTCACCACCAGACAAGCAGGAATAATCCATTCGCTCTATACGTCTAAGCAGTCAGTTGTCGTTTTGCGCCGGGGAGGCGTTGTCGCCGGCAATTTGGAAAACCAACCACAATAACAGGAGATGCGTATGCAGTTTCGAAACAAGGCTGTTGTCCTGATGTTCGGTGCCATGCCGGTTCTGGCGTTGGCCGCCAGCAGTGGTCCGCATTGGGGATACGAGGGTCACGAAGGCCCGGCAAACTGGGGCACGATGCACAAGGACTACGCCAGCTGCGGCCTCGGCCACAAGCAATCGCCGATCAATATCACCGAGACCAAGAAGGAAAAACTGCCGGCAATCGAGTTCAACTATCAGCCGTCAGCGCTCAAGATTGTCAACAATGGCCATACCGTGCAGGTGAATTATGCCGACGGCAGCAGCATCAAGATCGGCAAGGACAGCTACAAGCTTCTGCAGTTTCATGTGCATACCCCGAGCGAAGAACAGGTGAAAGGCAAGAATTACGACATGGTCGCGCATTTCGTGCACAAGAATGACGCCGGTCAGCTGGCGGTCGTCGGTGTGTTGTTTGAAAAGGGCAAGGACAATGCGGCGCTGGCACCGGTGGTCGCCAGGCTGCCGAAGACGGCCGGACCGGAGCAGGCGGTGGCGGGCGTCAGCATCGACGCCGCGAAACTGCTGCCAGCCACCAGGGGTTACTATACCTTTGAAGGTTCGCTGACCACGCCGCCGTGCAGCGAAGGTGTGCGCTGGATGGTGCTCAAGACACCGGTGCAGGCTTCGGCCGCCCAGCTTGATGCCATCAAGGCGATCGTGCACCACAATGCCCGTCCGGTGCAGGCATTACACGGCCGGGTGGTGAAGGAAAGCCTGTAATTCAGTTTCGCAGACAAAAAAGGCGCGGTGTTCGCACCGCGCCTTTTTTATTGGAGGCGGGAGTTTATTCGACAATCAGTTTGCCGTGCATGCCCTTGTCCTTGTGGCTCTTGCCGATCGGCGGAGTCTTGTCGCAGAACATTTCGTACGTCCCGGACTTGGTTGGCGTGAAGGCGGCCTCGCCGGTTTTGCCAGCGCGCACATCGATCTTGACGTCGATGCCGGCCTCCGGAGCCTTGATTACCAGATTGTGCGGGATGAAAGTTGCTGCGTTGCTGACTTTGAGAATGACCGGCTCATTGACCTTGACGGTGATGGAATCGGGGATGATGGAATAACTGTCGAGCTTGATGTCGATCACGCGCGGCTCGGCGGCATGAACCGTGGAGACACCGGCGACCAGCAGCAGGGCAAACACAACCTTCATGGAACTCCTCCTTGAACAACCTGAAAGATGCGTGGAACCGAAGTGCGGATTAACCTATCACAAGATGCGGAATTCACCATAACCGCTGCCCGGAGCCGGTATGAATCTGCCTGACAGCCTGTTGCCAATGCCGTGGACGGTCACCGCCCATCTCCTGTATGGGTTAGTTTTGGCGGTGGCGTTGTGGCGCGCGCCCTGGAAGCGGTTGGGCGAGGCGCCGCTGTTGCATGTCTATCTGGGCACGACCGTAGCGGTGCTGGTGCTCTGGCAGCTGCAGGCCGGCGTGTTGCCCGGCCTCAATTTCCACATTCTCGGCGCCGCGCTGTTCACGTTGATGTTTGGCTGGCCGCTCGCGATGGTTGCCTCCAGCCTGGTGTTGCTGGCCGTGACCACGGCCGGTGCCGGGGGATGGCAGGCCTATTCCATCAATGCCCTGCTGATGGGGGTACTCCCGGCTACCGTTTCCTGGCTGGTGTACCGGGCAGTTTACCGTTGGCTGCCGAGGCATCTGTTTGTCTATATCTTTGCCTGCGGTTATTTTGGCGCCGCCTTGGCCATGGCCGCCACCGGACTGGTGTCGGCCGGAGTGTTTGCGCTGAGCGGCGTCTACCCGCTCGAAGAACTGCTGCAACACTACTTGCCGTATTACCTGCTGATGGTGTTTCCGGAAGCCATCCTGACCGGCTCATTCGTGGCGTTGCTGGCGGTGTATCGGCCGGAATGGATCTGGACCTACGACGAGGCCGCCACCCTGCGACGCTAATCCCCGGTCAACGGATCGGAGGATCGTGCGTTACTCGTACATGGCAGGTCGTGGGAGTGAGCGATGCGCAAATTGACCGTGTTGTTGTTATGGCTGCCGGGGATCGTGCTGGCCGAGGGCATGGGCGATGCCGATGCCCGCCACCTGCTGTCCCGCACCGGCTTCGCCCCGACCGCGACCGAAATCCGCGAGTTTGCCGCCCTGAGCCGCACGCAGGCCGTGGACCGGCTGCTGGCCACGGTGCGCACGGAGCCCATCACCCCCATGCCGGCCGGCATCAACGACTTCATGCCACTGCCAAAACTGCGGGCCATGCGCCAGAACGCCACGGAGGAAGAGCGCAAGCGTTTTGTGCGTGAGCAAATCGAGAAAGGGCTGGCGTTGCGCGCCTGGTGGCTGCAGGAAATGCGGGTGACCGATTCGCCGCTGACCGAACGCATGACGCTGTTCTGGCACAACCACTTCGTCTCCAGCCAGCAGAAGGTGAAATCCACAGCACTGTTGGCACGCCAGAATCTGTTGTTGCGGCGCCATGCGGTGGGCAATTTCGGCGAGTTGCTGCATGCCGTGGCGCGTGACCCGGCCATGGTCGTGTACCTCGACAATGTATCGAACCGCAAGGGCCAGCCGAACGAGAACTTCGCGCGCGAGGTCATGGAGCTGTTCACGCTCGGGGAAGGTCACTACAGCGAGCAGGACATTCGCGAAGCGGCGCGCGCCTTTACCGGCTGGAGTCTCGACCGGAACACCGGCGACTTCCGGTTTTATCGTGTGCGGCACGATGCCGGGGAGAAGACCGTGCTCGGCCAGCGTGGGCGATTCAACGGCGACGAGGTGCTGGATCTGTTGCTCGCCCAGCCAGCCACGGCGGAGTTCATCACCGCCAAGCTGTGGCGCGAGTTCGTGTCGCCACAGCCGGACCCGCAGGAACTAAAACGAATTGCCAACCGGTTCCGCGACAGCCGCTATGACCTGCGCACCGTGTTGCGCGACTTGCTGACCTCGGAACATTTTTATGCCCCGGGCAATCGCGCTGTGCTGGTGAAATCGCCGGTGGATCTGGTGGTCGGCACGCTGCGCTTGTTCGATATCCATCCCCAGGACCTGCGGCCGGCGGCTTTGGCGACGCGCAATCTCGGTCAGGACCTGCTCAACCCGCCGAACGTCAAGGGTTGGCCGGGTGGCGAGGCCTGGATCAACAGCCAGACACTGCTGGCCCGACGCCAATTGTTAAGCCGGTTGTTCCGCGCCGAGGAAATGCCGGGCGCGGCGGCCGCGCCTGCCGGCGATCCGCAAGCGATGCGGCTACACCGTCGGGGGTTGCAGATGACGCAGGATTACCGTTTTCAGGCGCAGCCGTGGTTCAGCCAGTTTCGCGGTACGGCGGCACAGCGCCAGGCCGACATGACCCGATTGGTATTGGCGACAGCGCCGTACGAGCACATTGATGCGTCGCTGGAGACGACGGCGCTGTTGAGTGCGCTGGTGCTCGATCCGGTTTATCAGCTGAAGTAAGGAGACTCGTATGCATCGTCGCGAATTCCTGCAGTATCTCGGGTTGGCACCGCTCGCCGCCTGGAGCGGGGGTCTGGCACTCGCGGCCGCACCCGGCACCGACTACCGCCGGTTGCTGGTGCTGGTGGAACTGAAAGGCGGCAATGATGGGCTCAATACAGTGATTCCCTATGCCGATCGCGAGTACTACCGGTTGCGCCCAAAGCTGGGTATGGCACGCGACCAGATCCTGCAGCTCGACGAGCAGACCGGGCTGCATCCGTCGCTGTCCTCGTGGATGCCGCTGTGGCAGTCGAAGGAGCTGGCGGTGGTGCAGGGTGTTGGCTACCCGCAACCGAATCTTTCGCATTTCCGGTCGATCGAAATCTGGGACACAGCCTCGGACAGCGACCGTTATCTCGACAAGGGCTGGCTGACGCAGGTATTCGAACAATACCCGCCACCCCGTACATTTGCCGCCGATGGCGTGGTGGTGGGTGGATCGGACCTGGGCCCGATGGCCGGAGGCTCGACGCGCGCCATCGCGCTCACGTCACCGGAGCGATTCCTGAGCCAGGCCGCACGACTGGAGAACAACGCCGGCAACAGCCGCAATCCGGCGTTGGCCCATCTGCTGAAAGTGGAGGCCGACATTCGCCAGGCGGCGGCCGGGCTGCGCAGCGCCCATGCCTTCCGTGCCGAATTCCCGCGTTCGGCGTTTGGCAACAGCCTCAAGGCCGCCGCTCAGGTGGTGGCCGCCAGCCGGCAAGTGGCGGTGATCAAGGTCTCGCTCAATGGTTTCGACACCCACAGCAACCAGCGCAATGTGCAGGCCCGGTTGCTCAAGGAACTCAGCGAAGGGCTGGTGGCATTCCGGTCGGCGCTGATGGAGCTGGAGCGCTGGTCGTCGACGTTGATGATGACCTACGCGGAGTTTGGCCGCCGACCGCAGGAAAACGGCAGCGGCGGTACGGATCATGGCACGGCGAATGCGCACTTCCTGCTCGGCGGTGCTGTGCAGGGCGGGCTTTACGGAGAACGCCCGGCACTGACCGGTCTCGATGGCGGCAATCTTCGCCACAGCGTCGACTTCCGCCAGTTGTATGCCACCGCCACGGAAAAATGGTGGAGCCTCCCGGCCGGGAGTTTGTTCGGAGGCCACTATCAGCCGTTGACGGTGCTGAAGATTTGAATAGTTAGGCGTTTGCAAATTACTTCAATGTAAATAGGCGTAGCCTTGGTGTTGCAACTTCACGATCTCCGCATCGGCCATGGGAATGAGCTGAATAAAAGGTTCGAAGTCCTTCCGTTCGAATCCCTGCATCCTGGCCGAGGCCTGACAGAGGCGGAATTGGATGATTTCACCCATCGCGAGATCCTGTGCGCGCCGGACCAGTTCTTTCTGGTAACGCGGCCGGTCCTTGGCGTATAGCGGAATCACACCTTCATGCAGCACGATGACAATCGAGCCCGCGAAGGGATCGTGGCCATACAGGTCCTGCAACAGGCTGACCCGGTCCAGAATGTTCTTCAGCTGACGTGGATCGGAGCTGGAAACATCGTAGACCACTCTGGCCGGCGCCATCGCGCGCTGTTCAGCGGCCAGGACGGGCATGGCCAGCAGTGACAGCAGTGACAGCAGCAGGGCCATGATCATGGGCCTGGCTGGCATGGCGCTGGCCTTGTTCAGAAATTGTCGATTAGTTTCTTCAGACGGTTCTGCAACGACTCCGGCGGAGTGTCGTTGCCGGATTGCTTCAGGCGCGCATTCAGCTCGCGCTCGATCTGGGCGCGCGAGAAGCAGCTGCGGCAGTGATCGAGGTGATGCTCGATCTTGGCCACGGCATCCGGATCTTTCAGCTCGCCATTCAGATAGGCATAGAGGTGATCAAATGCCTCCAGGCAATCGCTGTCCAGCTGATCGGGTTTGTCGGTTTTGTTGGTCATGAGCTTGATTCCATGGTGTTGCATCGAGAAATAAGGCCGGCATCCTGTGCGTGTTGCCACAGGGATTTTTGCAGCAGGGTGCGGCCTCGGTTCATTCGTGAGCGGATGGTTCCGGGCGAGACCCCCAGGACCTCGGCCGCTTCGTCGTAGGAAAGCCCTTCAACGTTGATCAGCACCACCACCACCCGGAACGGCTCGGGCAGGCAATCGATGGCGGCGTGCAGGTCCTTGCCGAGCAACTGGTTGATGACTTCCTGCTCGGGGTTGGCCCACCAGTTCAAAAAATCGTCCGGCTGCTGGATCAAGAGCACGGCGATCTCGCTGTCGTCGCTGGCCGAGGCAAGCTCGTCATACACCGCCTCCACCGGGCGAACGGACTTCTTGCGGTAGTCGCTGATGTAGCAGTTGTGCAGGATGCGGAAGATCCACGGGCGGAAGCGCTCCCGGTCCTCGAGGCTGTCGAGCGACGTCCAGGCCCTGGAAGCGGCCTCGGCGACGAGATCCTCGGCATCGGCGCTGTTGCGGGTCAGCCGCATCGCCACCGAATACAGCGAGTGCATGTGCTCGTCGACACGGCGGCTGAAGAACGCTTTCTTGTCGTCTTGCTCGGACATCGGCTAGCTCGCGAACACGCCGGATTGATAAACCCGTATACCACCCGGCGCCAGCGGGCGCCAGTTCTCGTCGGTGAGCGGGGCCGTGGCCAGCAAGACCCGCGATTCGGGATGCTTCGAGGTATCCAGCCGCTGCTCGAGCACATGCAGCTGGGTATGGGCATGCACAAACAGATGCTCGCCGTTGCTGAGGATGAAATTGAATTCCCCGCGCACCGACAGTTCGCGCACCACGGACTCAATGGCCGCTTTGACCTTCTCCGGTGTAATCGCGCTT
>DKBE01000055.1:0-54754 GCA_002451085.1 Proteobacteria bacterium UBA6908
GGCGCGCCGGTTAGCAGCACGTTATGCCTGCCACGTTAGTCCAGATACCGTGCCTGCCACTGGAGATAGAGGTTGTACACATACGTGTTGTAGTCTTCCGGGTTGGTGAAGGCGCCCGGGTCAATGGCGTCGTAGACATAGTAATTGGCGCGCGGGTTACGCGTGGTCATGAAGTGCCAGAGCTTGTGCAACAGCGTCTGCGGTTTGCGCCACTCGAAATCGTCCTGGGCTTCGTAATGCAGGAACACCGGCAGGATCGGTACGCCGGTGGCCATCGACACCTTGAAGGCGCCGAAGCGAAATGAACTGTAGATTCGCCGGCCCTTGCAGCCACCTTCGGGATACAGTGCGACATTGTGGCCCTGGCGTACTTCGGACTCGATCTGCTCGGCCGCCATGCGGCGCGATTCCGGATCCTCGCGTTTCACAAATAGCGTTCCGGCAGCCATGTTAATCCGCCCTGCCCACCACCAGTGTTTCACCTCGTCCTTGGCCAGCGAGTACACCGGAAACAGGCTCGGGATGCCGACATCCTCAAACGCCGAAGGATGATTGGCGATCAGAATGTAATGCGTCGGCAGTGGCCGGGTGTTCTTCTGGTGCAGGCGCAGGTCCACACCCAGCGCCTGCACGAACAGCCAGCACCAGAACCGGAAGGCGCGGAAATACCAGGACCGAAGCAGCGCCTTGGGCAAAAACGACAACCCGTACAACAGCAGCGTCACAATAGCCAGCTCGATCCAGCACCACAGGCGCCACATGACCCGAGCCAAAACTGCCAGCATGCCGCCTCCCAAGCGGATGACATCATCCTGTCCTCCAGTATAGTGTCACGCGACCGTTAGTCGTAAAGCGTCCTGTTGCACATCGGAGCAAAAGCCATTATTTTCACGCCGATGAGACCTGCCTGTCGGCAATGACCACCTCCCCCCTCTCCGTCTTGCGCTTGCGCCTCCTTGTGGCGTTTCTGCTGCTTTCCCTGGCCGGGTGCGTCAGCTTCACGGCGGATGACCTGACCTCGGCACTGCGCGACAGCAATGACCCCGAAGTCGTCCAGTCCGGCCTCCCGACCCTGATCCTGCTGAGCGATGGCTTCATCCACGATGATCCCCGGGACGAAGACAAGCTCATGGCCGGCGCGGAACTGTATACGACCTATGCCAGCACTTTTGTCACCGACCCGGACCGGGTTCTCAGGCTGACGGCACGGGCGCGCGATTACGCCGAGCGCTCAATGTGCGCCTACCGGCAAAAGCTCTGTCACCTGTCCGCATTGCCATTCGATGAATTTCAGGCACGAATGGCGCTGGTTCAGAAACGACACATTCCATTTCTGTACGGCTATGCCACCACCTGGGCTGGCTGGATCCAGGCACGCAGCACCGATTGGAGCGCCGTGGCCGACCTGCCAAAGGTAAAAGCCGCCCTGCAGCGCGTGGTAGCGGTGAATGAAGGCTATCGGAACGGTTACGCGCACCTGTACCTGGGCGTAATCGACACGCTGTTGCCACCGGCATTGGGCGGCAAACCGGAAGAAGGCCGCTCCCATTTTGAACGGGTCCTGACGATGACACAGGGCCATGACCTGATGGTGAAGGTTGAGTACGCGCGCCGCTATGCCCGGATCGTGTATGATCGCACCCTGCACGACCGGCTGCTCAATGAAGTGCTGGCCGCACCCGTGGAAGCGCCGGGGCTCACCCTCAGCAACATGCTGGCGCAACGCGCGGCCCGCGACCTGCTCAAGAGCGCTGACGCCTATTTCTGAACAGGGAACTTTCATGTCTGGCACTCCGTTACTCCGCTGGTATTCACACATCCTTATTGCTGTATTGCTCGGACTCGCCTTGCCGGTGCAGGCCGTGGATCTCAAGATTGCGACCCTCGTGCCGGATGGCACCTTGTGGATGAAGGAAATGCGCAAGGGTGCCGACGAAGTCACCCAGCGCACCGGTGGACGTGTGAATTTCCGGTTTTACCCGGGCGGCAGCATGGGCAATGACCGGTCGGTCCTGCGCAAGATTCGCGCCGGTCAGCTGCAGGGCGGCGCATTGACTGGCGGCTCACTCAGCGACATCGAACCGAACATGCAGCTCTACAGTCTGCCCTTCTTATTCCGTTCCAACGAAGAATTCGTATACGTCCGATCGCGCATGGACAAGGCATTTATCGAAGGTCTCGAGAAAAACGGCTTTGTGACCTTTGGTCTGGGCGACGGCGGTGTGGCCTACCTGATGTCCAATACCATGATCACCAAGGTCGACGACCTCAAGACCCAAAAGGTATGGATACCGGAAGGCGACGACGTCCTGCGCGACATCTTTGTATCGCTGGGGGTGTCGCCGGTGCCACTGCCGCTCACCGATGTGCTGACCGGCCTGCAGACCGGCCTGGTAACGGCGGTCGGTACCTCGGCCGTGGGGGCAATTGCCCTGCAGTGGCACACCAAGGTGAAATACGTGACCGATGTTCCAACCCTGTATCTGTACGGCGCCCTGGCGGTCGACAAAAAAGCCTTCGACCGAATTTCGGCAGCCGACCAGAAAGTGCTGCGGGAAGTCATGGAACGCGTGTTTGCCGATCTCAGCCGCCAAACGCGGCTCGACGACCGCAGCGCACGTGAAGCACTCAAGAAACAGGGTATACAGTTTGTGAAAATGCCCCCCGAAGAAGTCGCCAAACTGCAATCCGCCACCGAAAACAGCCTCGAACGGCTCGGCAAAAACGGTACATTCAATTCTGCCTTGTTGCGCCAGATCCGCGAACACCTGGCCACCTATCGCCGCAATCCGTCGGCCGCACACTGATCATGCCTGGCCACCAGACCGCGACATGGTGGTCACGCCTGCTGCACGGGCTGATCTGGGTTGAAAATGCCACCTTGATCAGTCTGCTCGGTCTCATGGTGATACTCGCTGGCACTCAGATCATCTTTCGAAACCTGCTGAATCTCAATCTTATTGGCGTTGACCAGCTGCTGCGGTTGCTGGTGCTTTGGGTGGCACTGCTGGGGGCTGTCGCCGCCAGCCGTGAAGACAAGCACATCAGCGTCGACCTGTTTTCCCGCCTGCTGCCCGCACGCACGCGTGCCGCCGTGCGCGTCATTCTTGATCTGTTCACGGTCGGCGTGTGCATACTAATCGCCTGGCATGCCGCTCGCTTCGTTGCCAGCGAGCGTGCGGCCGGAAGTATGGTCACCGCAACAATTCCGATGTGGTTCGCCCAATTGATTCTGCCGGTGGCGTTTACCCTGATTGCGTTACGTTATGTGCTGCATCTGGTCAAGCATCTCCACGAAGCGTTCACCGACCGCATGACCGCCAAATGATCCTCACCGGATTGCTCCTGATACTGGCGGTATTTGGTGCACCGCTGTTCGCCATTATCGCCGCTGGAGCGATGATTGGTTTCGCACGCTCCGATATTGACCTCAGCGTCGTGGTGATCGAATTCTATCGAATCGCCGAAATGCCGGTATTGTTGTCGATCCCGCTATTCACGTTCGCCGGTTATCTGCTGGGCGAATCGCAAGCACCACACCGCCTGGTGCGGTTGACCAACGTGTTCCTTGGCTGGCTCCCCGGTGGACTGGCCGTTGTCGCCCTGGCCTCGTGCGCTTTGTTTACGGCATTTACCGGGGCCACCGGTGTCACCATCGTGGCGCTCGGGGCCCTGCTCTATCCTGCACTCAAGGAATCCGGCTACCCGGAACGTTTCAATCTCGGGTTGATCACTACCTCCGGCAGTCTCGGGTTGTTGTTTGCACCATCGCTGCCGCTGATCCTTTATGGCGTGGTGGCCCAACAGTTGAATGTCGGGCGGCCGTTCGGGATCGACGATCTGTTTCTGGCTGGCATCCTGCCCGGCCTGTTGATGGTGGTGGCGCTATCTGTCTGGGGATTCTGGCAGAGTCGCCATGCCCGCTTGCCACAAACCTCATTCTCCGTGCGCGAGGCCGTTTCCGCCATGCGTGAGGCCATCTGGGAGTTACCGCTGCCGTTTGTGGTCCTGGGTGGTATTTACAGCGGCACCATTGCTGTGTCCGAAGCGGCGGCGGTCACCGCGCTGTATGTGCTGATCATCGAGGTGTTCGTTTACCGCGATATACCCCTGGGATCACTGCCACGCATCATGCGTGAGTCGATGGTCATGGTGGGCGGGATTCTGATCGTACTGGGGGCCTCACTGGCCTCAACCAATTACCTGTTGGACCAACAGGTGCCGACGAAGTTGTTTGAGCTGGTTCAGCAACATATCAGTGATCCGTTGACCTTCCTGCTGTTGTTGAACGCTTTTCTGATTGTACTGGGGATGATGCTGGATGTGTTCTCGGCCGTGGTGATCATGGTGCCACTGTTGCTGCCACTGGCGGTCGGCTACGGCATTCACCCGGTCCACCTCGGCATCATCTTTCTCGCCAACATGCAACTTGGCTATATCACACCGCCGGTCGGGATGAACCTGTTTATCGCCAGCTACCGTTTCAATAAACCGGTGATGGAACTCTTCTACGCCACTCTGCCCTTCCTGTTGCTGCTCGCGGCGACCGTGCTGATGATCACCTATTGGCCGGCACTGTCACTGGCGCTGCTGCATCATTGAAACCGGCTCTAACCGGGGGCATTCGAGACAATGGCAATTTCCTGTGCGCCGGTGACCGGTGTATCAAGACTGGCAAATTGCTTGTTGACCAGTACCTGCACCCGGTCTTCGGCCAGCGCTTTCTCCCAGATACCGCCACGCTTGCGTAACAATGCCAGCAGACCACGAACATCTGCGACCTCGGCTGGCAATGGCAAGTCCTCCGCGGCTCGCCCCAGCTTGTCCACGAGATAGGCAAAATAAAGTATGCGGGCCATGGGCGTAATCCAGTTGATGATTGTGATTTCGGGTACTGTAGCCGGCTACCCGCCGGCACTCAACGGCACAGGTGCCGCGACCTTCCCACAATGACCAACCAGGCATTCTGCTAGAATGGTCACAGACTCCTTTCGCGCTACGCCCGGATGACCGCCCGTTCCGCGTTACCCATTGGCGTTTTTGATTCCGGCATTGGCGGACTGACCGTCGTGCGCGCGTTGCAACAACAGCTGCCGTACGAGCGCATCCTGTATTTCGGCGACACAGCGCGCGTGCCCTACGGCGTCAAATCGTCCGACACCATCCGTCAGTATTCCCTGCAGATCGTCGATTTCCTGCTGGAACAGCAGGTCAAGCTGCTCATCGTTGCATGCAACACCATGGCGGCGGTAGCCGCCGAGGCCATTCGTGCCAGAACAACAGTCCCGGTGCTGGATGTGATTGAGGCCGGGGTCGAAGTCGCCGCCGCCACCACACGTACCGGCCGCATCGGCGTCATCGGCACGCTAACCACGATCAGCAGCGGCGCCTACGAACAGGGCGTGCGTCGGCGACATGCCAAAAGCCAGATCGTTAGCCAAGCCTGCCCGATGTTCGTGCCACTGGTGGAGGAAGGCTGGCTTGACCATCCGGTTACCCGCCTGACCGCCCGGGAGTATCTGGCACCGCTGCTTGCTGCCGATGTCGACACCCTGGTACTTGGCTGCACCCACTACCCGCTGCTCCAGCCGATGCTCCAGGACGTGGTCGGACCCGCGGTCACATTGGTGGATTCGGCCGAGACCACTGCCTCCCGCGCCCGCGCACTCCTCACTGATCTGGGACTGCTCAACCCGGCTGCAATCGATCCGCTGCATCGCGTGGTGGTGACGGATGTGCCCCAACGTTTCCGTGCCATCGGTGAACGCTTTCTCGGCAAGCCATTGCCGGAAATCGAGCTGGTTCAATGGTAAAGCTGCCTCCTGGCCGATAAGACGCCGGTCGCTGCCGACCGACGTACTCACCCGATCAGCCTCTGCGCCTAGACTCTAAGGACCGGAATCACCCGTCTGGAGGACCGATGATCAGAAAAGATCGTGAGCCGGCTCCACCGCGACTGATCGATGCCCAGATCCGCATTGACTACCGCGGGTTTCTCCACTGCGATGTTCGCGATCTGGATATGCACGGGGTATTCGTCATGGGTCAGGATGGCGCCCTCACGCGCCTGCGCAAGGATGCCCCGGTGGAAGTCAGCCTGAAACTGAATGCCGGCGGCCGCAACCAGATTCACAGATTGCGCGCCCGAGTCGAGCACCGTCATCGCGACGGCATGAGCCTGGTCTTTACCGACGCCGATCTCGACACCTATAGCGCGCTGCTGCAAATCGGTTCTTCCCAGGATCAGGATTAGCGCTCCGTGACGGCGCTCGACACGGCCACGCCGCGACGCTGACCGTTCCAGTTGTCGAGCGCCTGGCGGAGGGCCGGCATGCTGGCACGCGCCGCGTCCATGCCGGCCTGCATCAATCGTTTCTTCTGGGTGAAGTCCATCATCGCCACCTCCCCGACGGCCGGGGCAATCAGCACGTCGGCCTCGTTGCGGCGACGACTGACATTTTCACTGAACATGATGTGCACAGCCTGCAGGGTGACATCCACAAGGTTGGTGATATTGAAGTTCGTGACATTCTGGCTGATGTCGACCGCGATCACGATATCGGCACCCTTTTCGCGGGCGACAGACACCGGCAGATTGTCCACAGTGCCACCGTCCACCAGGATCTTTCCTCCCAGTTCGACCGGCTGAAACACGCCGGGGATGGCGCAGCTGGCACGGATCGCTCGCGGCAGCGGTCCGTGGTCCAGAATCACGCGTTTGCCGCGGTTAAGATCAGTCGCTACCGCCGCAAACGGAATCTTGAGGGCCTCGATGTTCGTGACTGGAATGCGCTTGGCCACAAACTGTTCGAGCCGTTCCCCTTTGATGGGGCCCATGGTGGCGCCGATCAGGGCATAGTCGAGCAGATCATCCCGGGTCAGTCCGAAGGCCGTCCACTCCAATTCGAAACTATTGGCTTCATGCGCATACAGGGCACCGATCAGGCTACCGACACTGGTGCCGACGATCAGATCGATCGGAATCTTTTCCTGTTCCAGCACACGGATCACACCAATATGGGCAAATCCGCGTGCTGCCCCACCACCCAGCACCAGCGCTACCCTCGGACGTTGCAGGCCGTCACCTGGCCCCGCGACCGGGGTGACGCATCCCGACAACGCCACGGTCAATAGCAGTGTGCCCAACAGGCGTTGGCTCCATGAAAGGCGGGAAATGACAGGCATGGCTATTGGCGTTCCGGGGTTAAATGACAAACGTCATTGTCGGGGATCGGACACGTCCGGTCATTGCCGTATGTCGCATCATCATTATCCCCGGTCGCTAGGAATTATCGCTGGTGAACCGCAGACATTGCAGGCAGCATGAATACTTGACTATATTGATAAGGATATGTATATTAGTATTTTCTTATGTTGAAAATTGCTGCGTTTATTGGCACATCATCACTATCTACAGTCACTCACCAGACTTACCGGAGGTTCCCATGGCGCTAATCAATGGCTTCCCGAATGACGGCATCGTCACCATTAACCGGGTCATTCTAAAACCCGCCTTTACGGTTGATGATCTCCAGGAACGTGTCGCCGTACTGTGCGAAAACGTGAAAACCTACCACTCCGACACGGGATTTGTCGGTGGTTTCGTGGCACTGAACAGCGGTGCGGTGTCCAACGAAGGCTCAACCATCGGTCAGGCCGTAGAAAGTCCGCTCAAGGGCAAGGAGGCGCTGATCGTGACCTTCTGGAAAACGTTCGAGGATCATGAGAAATCGCACCGCTCCGATACGTTCCAGCCGCTGTTCCAGCAGGTGCTGGATCTGTGCGAAAACGGCAACGAGGAGATTGCCTACAACATGCTCTGGTCCGGCAAGGCTTACAGCGATGAAGAGGCAAAAGCCGCCCGTGAAGCCAAGGCACGCTACGCCGCCTGAATTGCCGAGGCTCCATCCACACAACACCCGGCCTGACCGCCGGGTGTTATTTTTTGTGCGCGGATATCATTAGTGCGGAAGCACGCGTAACAACCACGCACGAATGTCCCGGATTTCCTGAGCACACACCGAATGTTCCATGGGGTAAGTGTGCCACTCCACCGGCAGACGCAATTCACTCAACAGCCGCTGGGCATACTCCCCCATGGGGAATGGAACGACAGGGTCCGAGGTGCCATGCGCCAGAAGCACCGGGACTCCGGCATTGGCCGTGTGCATTTCCAGTGCGATCTTCGTAGGTAGCGGTATCGGCATGGACAGGGCCATGATCCCGGCCAATCGCTCGGGATAACGCAGACCGGTATGCAGGGCCATGGCCGCACCTTGGGAAAAGCCGGCCAACACGATGCGATGGCTGTCCACACCCATTACCCGCTCCTGCTCAATCAACGCCCGCAGGTGTTGCTCGGATTCGCGAATCTGCGCTTCGTTCTGATGAAAACCCTGCGCGTCGATGGCAATGTCGTACCAGGCCCGCATCGTATACCCGCCATTGACGGTCACCGGCCGATACGGCGCATGTGGAAACACAAAACGTACCGGCAATGAGTCAGGCAACTGCAACTCCGGCACAATAGGCTCAAAATCATGACCGTCCGCACCCAGTCCGTGCAGCCATATGATACTGGCCGCGGATTTGGGGCCGGTCTCGATTATTACCGGCGCGGGGTCATTAAACACCGCCGTGTCAGTCCCCGCTGTAGACACAGCCGGCCGTACAGGTTTCGCGCACAATCACCTTGGATAACAACGGTAGTGCCGGCTTAAGCCGTTTCCAGATCCAGCGCGCCAGATTTTCGCTGGTTGGGTTATCCAACCCGGGTATGTCGTTCAGGTAATGATGATCGAGCTGCTCGTACAGCGGACTGAAGGCACGGCTCACATCGGCGAAATCCATGACCCAGCCTTCCTTGTCGGACAGTGGCCCATGAACATGAATTTCAACGCGAAAGGAGTGGCCATGCAAACGCCGGCACTTGTGTTGCTCGGGAAGGTTTGGCAGCCGATGTGCGGCTTCGATGGTAAAAATCTTGAAAATTTCCACAAATACTCCGGGGAATCCAGACCTGATGTTGTGTGGCTAGAATAACACAGGCCAGTCCCCGGAATTCTGTGGTTGGGCGCGCTTTTCGACACCGCGATTCGGCCAATTCAGGCTAGCCGATCAGGGCAATCGCCGGCACGCCAGGGATTCACAGCTGTAATGTAACGAACCCCAGCCATCAGCATGGCGGCGATGGCGTTGTTCGCGCAGCACGACGATATCACCCACATATACCATGGCCGCCACCTCTTTCATTCCCGGATGATCAGCCTCTGTATGTGAAATAATCTGATTCACTTTTTCCGCTAACGCGGCGGTTAGTTGACTGAAACGGCTCATGGTCACCTCCGGCTGCACAGGCTGCGGGACTGACTGGTTACCCAAATAGAGTGGCAAGGACCGTGCCAACCGCCTGCAGGGAAAAATGCATGTAGATCAGCGGGTCAGTCCCGAATATTTCTGGCCCTGCCGCGAATTGGGTCACTGACCCGGCCGAATGTTGCCCGGTTTGTTTAATTAACCGGGATCAATGACAGCGAACCACCAAACATGGAACATGGGTTCGCAACTGAGATAAAGGGGAATTTTGTATGACCACGACGTGGATACTCGTAGCCCATCGCGCCGGTGCCCGCTTATTCGAAAACACCGGTCCCGGGAAAGGGCTCAAGCTACTGGAGCAAATTGACCACCCTGAGGGGCGGCTGAAAAATGTCGAGATCAACTCGGACAAGCCGGGGCGCGCCTTCGACAGCTTCGGTGGTGCACGGCACAGCATGAGCAAGGAACATGAACCGAAGGAACAGATTGCACTGCGCTTTGCGAAGCTGCTGGGTGACCTGCTCGAGAAGGGCCGCGCCTTAAATCAGTACAGCAAACTGGTGCTGATCGCGGAACCGAAGCTCCTGGGGGAGTTGCGCGATGCCCTGCCGCCACATACGGCGTCGCTGGTCAGCGCCACGCTCGACAAGGATCTGGGTGGCATTAGCGACCGCGATCTGCCCACTCACGTCGGCGGCACCATACCGCTGTAATCCTCACGGCTGCGAACGAGCAAGAAACCCTGCTATCCGGCGTACGCCTTCTTCGAGACGTGCACGGGTAGTCGTGTAGGAAAAGCGGACATGCTGCGCGGGAGCGTTGACTCCGAAGTCCAGTCCCGGGGTAATGGCCACCCCGGCCTGTTCAAGAAGATCGCGCGCAAACCGGTCGCTGTCTTGCGTGAACGCCCGGCAATTCGCATACAGGTAAAAGGCGCCGGACGGGATGACCGGGATCTCAAAACCCAGACCGCGTAAGGCGGCCAGCAGGTAATCGCGGCGCGCTTCAAACTCTGCCCGTCGCCGCTCCAGTTCGGAACGCACATCCGGACGCAACGCCGCGATGGCGGCATGCTGGCCCGGTGTGCTGGCCGCGAGAAAAATATTCTGCGCCAGCCGGTCAATGGCTTCGACATAGGTGTCCGGTGCCACCAGCCAGCCAATGCGCCAACCGGTCATGCCGTAATATTTCGAGAAACTGTTTACCACGAATACATCCGAAGCATGTGCCAGAACACTGCGCACCGGATCGCCGTAGATCAGGCCATGGTAAATCTCATCCACAATCAGCGTGCCGCCCAGCTCCCGAACCGTTGCCACGATGCTCGCCAACTCGGCATCCGGCACCACGGTCCCGGCTGGGTTGGAAGGTGATGACACCAGCACGGCGCGTGTTCTCGGTGTCCAGTACTGACGGACGAGTGCGGCAGTGAGCTGGTAGGACGTTTCGGCACCCGTCGGAACCAGCCGGGCGCGACCTTCGAACAGACGCACGAAATGCCGATTGCACGGGTATCCGGGATCGGCCATGAGCACTTCATCGCCGGGATTGATCAGCACGCCAAACACCAGCATGAGGGCCCCGGACGCACCGGGTGTGACCACCACGCGTTCCGGATCGGGTCGAGCCATTCCGTCATAGGCGCTGGCAATGGCTGCACGCAATTCCGGAAGGCCAAGCGCCGGTGTGTAGTGCGTTCGACCTTCGCGCAGGGACGCCATTCCCGCCTCGACAATCGGTAACGCCGTTGGAAAGTCCGGTTCACCGATTTCCATGTGCACAATATCGCGTCCCTGGCGCTCCAGCTCCCGGGCACGGGCCAGGATATCCATCACATGGAAGGCACTGATCTCCGCCATGCGGGCAGCGAGGTGTTGCATGGCGCGTGAAGTTCATCACTCAAAGGGAAAGAGCACTCATGCTACTGGGTGCTTACCGCCCGGTGCAAGCCGACATTCCTGCCGGGTTTCACAGTTGACCTCGGTCAATACATCGATCAGGCATTTGTGCCGAAATACTCAAACCATCGAAAACATCTCATCCGACCGAGAGGAATGCCATCATGCACCTGATGCGCGCGTACGTCCGGAATCTACATCTCCGCGGCCTGTCCATACTGCTGGCATTGCTGTGCAGCGGAATCAGCGAGACCAGCTCGGCCATGCCGGTCTTTGCCCGCCAGTACGACATGACCTGTGCGGCCTGTCATGCCGCTTTCCCGCGCCTCAATGCCTTCGGCGAGCAGTTCCGGGAAAATAATTTCCGCTTGCCAAACTGGCGCGAGAAAACCACCGTTGACACCAAGGACGACATGCTCGCCCTGCCGAAATTCCCGCCACTGGCGATACGCGCCCAGGCCTTCGTGCAGGGTCGCCAGGGACGCGAAATCAACGACAGCTACACCGGCTTTACCGACAACAACGCCGAATTTGATTTCCAGGCACCGTATCTGATCAAGCTGCTGTCGAGCGCCCCGCTGTCTGACCATCTCACCTACTATTTTTACGGAATCTTTGCCGAGAAAGGCACCAACGGCGAGAGCATCATCGAGGATGCCTGGTTCCGTCACGACGATGCCTTCGGCACCAAGATTGCAACCCAGTTGGGACAATTTCAGGTTTCTGATCTGATGTTTCCGCGTGAAACCCGAATGACATTCCAGGACTTCATGGCCTACCGCTTTGCGGGCATCACCTATGACCGCGGCGTGATCTTTGACCGTCGATTCGGTCCTGTATCGCTGGCCCTGGGCGCCGTGAATGGCAACGGGATTGAACAGAATTTCAACATCAACAGTCCCGGTTTCCAGCGACCGGACAAGATGTTCGACAACGATACCCGCAAGAACATCTTCGGCCGGATTGGCACTGCAGTTGGCCCACTCCATCTTGGTCTGTTTGGTCTGAGCGGAGAACAGAAAAGCCGGAACAATGTGCTGGATCCTCTCGGCACAACCGCCGGAACACGCGATACCGATAAGCGGATTCTGGGTGTGGATGTCTCGGGGGTCATCGCCGGCAAGTCCCACTGGTTTGCACAGGCCCTGTGGAATCGCTGGGATGGTTACCTCGACAGCAACCCGGCAAAAAACTACCGTTGGTTCGGCGCCTTTGCCGGTGTGGATTATATTCACAGCGAACGCTGGGTATTTTCAATGCTCTATAACTTCGCCGATGCCCAGGACCTGGAAAATACCGGAACCGTGTATGAAGGCATCAACATCAATACCTTGACGCTGACTGCCTCCTACTATTTCATGCGCAACGTTAAAGGAGTGGTGGAAATCGCTGGTGATTTCCAGAAAGAGACCGCGAGCTACACCGCGCATCCGACCAAAGAAGGCTATATTCTGGTCGGCATCGACACGGCATTTTAGTGCCGGTCAGACCAGCGTTCGCGCCAGCGACAGATCGAACACACGCATGCCATTCCCGGATGGCTGGCCGGACAGCTGTGAAAACGGTTGTCCGGGCTCGCCAAGCTGATCGAGCACCAATGTGGCACCGCTAAAATCATGATCACGGGTGTAATCATTGATCGTGATCACCGTTCGCAATCCGGCACCGCGCGCGGCCAACAGCCCGTTTTCGGAATCTTCGAAGGCCAGGCACTCTGTCGGCGACAGTCGCAACTTTTCCAGAGCGTAGCGGTAGATATCCGGTGCCGGTTTTTTGGCCGGAACAATATCGCCAGCGGCAATAACCTCAAACCACGAGTGTGCTTCAGGCGCCAGCGAGTGCGCGAGCAGTGCGGTGACATTCTCCGGGGTGGTCGTGGTGGCAATGGCCAGCCGCACACCGGCAGCGCGCGCTTCGCGCAACAACCGCTCCACGCCGGGGCGCAATGGAATCCCGCCCTCTGACAACAAGGCCGTGTAATGACGGGTTTTGGCGGCGTGCAGACGCGCGATCAGTGCATCCAGATCAGTGGGACGCGGCCAATCGGGGCGATAACGGTCCAGGTAATGTCGCATGCGCTCCTTGCCACCGGTGACCGCCAGCAATTCCCCGTAGCGCGGCACGTCCCAGTGCCAGTCGAGACCGGCTTCGGCAAACGCCTGATTGAAGGCAACACGATGGCCGTCGCGCTCGGTGTCGGCCAGCGTTCCATCGACATCAAAGATCAGTGCCGCGAGTGTCATTTCCACTACAATATCAAGGTCTTAGATGGTGTTAATTTATCATGAATCTGGTCCGATTCTTGCTCGTATTTTGTTGCGCCCTGCCCCCCGTTCTGGTATAGATGCCCGCTTGATTTTGACCGGGGGGGACCCTCCCGGAGTGCAGCAACAGGAGTTTTTTAATGCCGGCCAGCAAAAAGAAGGACCAAGTCACTACCTCGACACTCATCCACGGCATCAAGCCGTATGTGATGAAGAAAAGCGAGGAGTACATGAGCAAACCGATGCTCGATCACTTCCGCGCCATTCTCAATGGCTGGAAACAGGAACTGCTCGACGAGGTGTCGCGTACCGTGCACACCATGCAGGATGAAACCGCCAATCATCCGGACCCGAATGATCGCGCCAGCCAGGAAACCGACATGGCCCTGGAACTGCGTTCACGCGATCGCGAACGCAAACTGATTAAAAAAATCGAGGAAGCCATCCAGACCATCGATTCCGGCGAGTACGGTTTCTGCGAGCAGTGCGGGGTCGAAATTGGCGTCCAGCGTCTTGAGGCGCGGCCGACCGCCACCCTGTGTGTCGATTGCAAAACGCTGGATGAAATGCGTGAAAAACAAATGGGCTGAGGCCTTCGGGCACCAGCCTTCATCGAATACCGGAGGGGGTTGATCAACCCCCTCTTTCATTTCCGGAAGCCAATCCGTGTATAACTTGATCGTCCGCAATGCACGTATTGCCCGTCCCGACGGTTCTACGTTCGAAGGCGACGTGGCCTGTGAGGACGGCAAGATCGCGCGACTCGATCACCACATCGGGGCCGAGGCTCGTGAAACGATCGATGCCGAGGGCCACCTGTTGATGCCGGGAGTGATTGACCCGCAGGTGCATTTCCGGGAACCGGGCAAGGAATACAAGGAAGACCTCGGCAGCGGATCGCGTGCCGCCGTGCGCGGTGGAGTCACCAGCTTCCTCGAAATGCCGAATACCGACCCGCCAACCACTACTCAGGCAGCGCTCGATGAGAAATTTGCACGCGCCGCGCAGAAGTGCGTCGCCAACTATGGCTTCTTCATCGGTGCCACCCCCGAGAATCTGCACGAGCTCAACACCGCCTCACCCGTATGCGGGATCAAGATCTTTATGGGTGCCAGCACCGGCTGCCTGCTGGTCAATGATCCAAAAGACCTGGAGCGCATATTCTCGCAGGGCACGCGCCTCATTGCGGTACACGCCGAAGATGAAGCCAGAATACGCGCGCGGCGTGAACAGTTTGCCGGGCGCGTCGATCCCGCGGCTCATTCGGAACTACGAGACAATGAGTGCGCACGACACGCGACCGAGCTGGCACTCTCACTGTCGAAGAAATATCAGCGTCGCCTGCATATCCTGCATCTGTCAACCAAAGAGGAAGTTGCGCTCTTGCGCCAGGACAAACCCTCCTGGGTGACAGCCGAGGTGATCCCGAATCACCTCTTCCTGAATACCGGCGACTACACAAACCTCGGCACTCTGGTGCAGATGAACCCTCCGATTCGCACCATTACCGACAACATGGGGTTGTGGGCTGGTTTACACGATGGCGTGATTGACTTCATTGCCACCGACCATGCCCCGCATACCCTGGAAGAAAAGGCGCTCGGATTCCCCAATGCTCCATCCGGCATGCCGGGCGTGGAAACCTCGCTGCCGTTGATGCTAACCGCCACGCAGGAAGGGCGCTGCACACTGGCTGAAATCCAGAAATGGATGTGCTACGGCCCGGCCGAGGCCTACCGAATCCCCAATAAAGGAAAGATACTCGAAGGCTGGGATGCCGACCTGACCCTGGTCGATTTGCACACACCACGAGTCGTACATCATGATGAAATGTTCACCAAGGTGCGATGGAGCCCATGGGTCGGGCGCACCCTCACCGGCTGGCCGATACACACCATCGTGAATGGCGAAATCGCCTACGATCATGGCCAGATTCGCGAGCACACACGTGGCCGACCACTCACCTACCTCAACTGATACTCAACAATGGATTTGCTGCTTCTCCTCAAGGCCCTGATTCTCGGTATCGTTGAAGGACTGACGGAATTCTTGCCGGTGTCCTCCACCGGGCACCTGATCCTGGCGGGCGATCTGCTCGGCTTCAACGACGAGCGCGGCAAGCTGTTCGAGATCGTGATTCAGACCGGTGCCATCCTGGCAGTGTGCTGGGAATATCGCGCCAAGATCGGCAGTGTCGTGGGCGGACTGCGAAGTGACCGAGGTGCGCAACGCTTTGCAATGAACCTGGCCATTGCCTTCCTCCCTCTGGCGATCCTCGGACTCGCTTTTGGAAAAACCATCAAGGCACACCTATTCCAACCGATCCCCGTCGCGCTGGCCTTTATCCTTGGCGGAGTATTCATCCTGTGGGCCGAGCGACGCCAGCATGTAATCCGCATCCAGTCGGTCGATGACCTGACCTGGCGAGACGCCATCAAGCTTGGTTTTGCCCAGGCGCTGGCCCTGATACCCGGCACGTCCCGCTCCGGCGCCACCATTATTGGGGGCCTGTTCTTCGGTCTGTCGCGCAAGGCAGCCACTGAATTCTCATTCTTTCTTGCCATTCCCACGTTGATCGCGGCCGGTGCCTACCAGATGTGGAAAGAACGCGCGCTGCTCAGCGCCGACGACCTTGGGATGTGGGCGGTGGGCTTCGCCACGGCATTCATCTCCGCCTTTCTGTGCGTGCGCTGGTTGCTGCGTTATATCAGCAACCATGACTTCAGCCTGTTTGCCTGGTATCGGATCGCCTTTGGGCTGGTCGTCATTGGCACGGCCTACAGCGGTATCGTGGACTGGTCCAACCCGTGATCCCCTCAGCAAACAGCCGCTTGTTTTTTAGGGAACTCTGAACATGGAGCTGATCGCGCAGTTCGTCGATATCCTGCTGCATGTTGACCAGCACCTGCTGGTGTTCCTGAATAACTATGGGCTCTGGGTCTACGCCCTGTTATTCACGATCATTTTTGCCGAAACCGGCTTTGTGGTAACTCCGTTCCTGCCTGGCGATTCCCTGTTGTTCGTCGCCGGAACCCTTGCCGCCGGCAGCGGTCTCGAAATTCAATGGCTGATTCCGTTGCTGGTCGTTGCCTCCTTTAGTGGGGACAACACCAATTACTGGATCGGACATCATCTTGGCCCGCGCGTGTTCAAGAATAACCAGTCCTGGTTGCTGAATGCCGAGTACCTGGAACGGACCCGCCGGTTTTACGATAGCCATGGCGGCAAAACCATCTTTCTGGCCCGTTTTCTCCCGATTCTGCGTACCTTCGCCCCATTCGTGGCCGGTGTTGGCCGCATGCCGTACGCACGGTTTCTTGCTTTCAGCCTGGGTGGCAGCATTGCCTGGATTTGTCTGTTTTCTCTTGCCGGCTATTACTTTGGTCACCTTCCGGTCGTGCGCAAGAATCTGACACTGTTCATGCTGGTGATTATCGTTGTCTCTTTGCTACCGGGCATGATTGCCTGGCTTCGACATCACTACCGACGGACGTCATGAGCTTATCCACGACTGATGTCGCTTTTGTCTATATGCGTGTAAATTACTAAAGTGCGCCAACAGGAAGCTCTTCAGGCAATTCAGGAATGTCACAGACAGTACCCACTTCACTATCCAGATACATGATCCTTGGTTTTCGTCTCGCCCTGCTGACCGTCACCATTGTCGTGATGTATCTGGCGACCACCGATCAATCCATACCGGGTATCGATGACCTGGATGACAAGTTTTCCCACATTCTGGCGTTCGGAGCCCTGTCCTTTCTTCTTGATTTCTCATGGCCAAACCGCCAGTTTGATCTGAAGAAAACCGCTGCATTGCTGACCTTCGGTATCTTCATTGAAGTTGTTCAGTATTTCCTGCCTTATCGGGAAGCAGCCGTGACCGATGTAATCGCTGATGCCGTGGGGATCGCGGTTTATCTACTGGTTGCTCCGTTACTGCGGCACATACCCATTCTTCGGTTGCGCTGGGTATAGCCAGCCACTCGTGCGCTGTCGTAGACCGACGCCGTGCGCCTACTGAAGCGTACGTTCGATAAAACCATTGAGTATTCTGTTTAGCCGCGCGGGTGATGCTGTGTGTGCAGCTGTTTCAGTCGTTCACGTGCGACCTGGGTATAAATCTGCGTCGTCGAGAGATCAGCATGCCCGAGCAACATCTGCACCACACGAAGATCGGCGCCGTGATTGAGTAAATGGGTAGCGAAAGCATGCCGCAAGGTATGCGGAGAGAGATTTGTTTCGATTCCTGCGCAACGTGCATATCGCTTGATGTTGTGCCAGAACGCCTGCCGCGTCATCGATGTCCCGCGGCTGGTAGGAAACAATGCCTCCGAGGTCTTTTGGCGTAGCAGCGCGGGTCGGGCGCTGGCCAGATATCGCTGTAGCCAGGCAATCGCTTCTTCGCCAAGCGGCACCAGTCGCTCCTTATTGCCCTTGCCGATCACCTTGACGACCCCGGCCTGCAAGTTCAGCTGTGATAAACCCAGTGTCACCAATTCCGATACTCGCAGCCCGGTGGCGTACAGGGTTTCCAGCATGGCACGGTCGCGCAGCCCGAGCGGATTCTCGGCCAATGGCGCCGCCAGCAGTTTTTCCACCTGCTCCTCGGTCAATGACTTGGGCAGCGGTCGCCCCAGCCGCGGTGATTCAAGCAGCGCGGACGGATCATCGGCAATCAGGCCTTCACGCAAGAGGAAGCGATAAAAGCGCCGCAGACTGGACAGCAATCGTGCCGTCGTGCGCGGTTGTGTACCCTGGCGAACACGGTCTGCAAGATAGTTCTGCAAATGCTCACGCTGAGCAGTCGCCGGAGGGGCGCGCAACCACAGCGCCAATCCTTCCAGATCACTACGGTAGGCCTCAAGGGTATTTCGGCTCAGGCCGGCCTCGAGCCACAGGGCGTCGAGAAAACGCTCGACCGCCGGATCAGTCGGTGCGTTCATGCGCCAGCAACCAGCGCTTGATACCGAGCGCACGACCCTGCGTCGCACCCATGAACCCCCCCAGCCCCGTTGCCGATATGACACGGTGACAGGGGATCACAATTGGAATGGGGTTGGCCCGACAGGCCCCGCCAACGGCACGCGCGGCGCTTTTGAGGTCCTTGGCCAAATCTCCATAGCGACGAACGCGTCCGACCGGAATGCGCTGCATGGCACGCCAGACATTCTGCTGGAAGGGCGTTCCACCGGGCGCCAACGGCAGATGGAAGCGATTTTTTGGATCGTCGAAATAGGCTTTCAGTTGTGTACACACACGGCGAGCCAGCGGCGTGCGTGGAAGCCGTCGTCGTGTACGGGATGAAATAAAATCGATAGACGTGAGCACATCACGCGCCTGGATGCCCAGGCGCCCGAGCGGTGAGTCGATTACGGCGTCGTAGTCTTTTTTTCGATCAGCCATAACTGCTGGATACTGCGTTCAATGACAGCACGTTGCTTGGCATCGGCAGTATGCTTCAGCAAGGCCTGAAAGACCAGCCGCGCATCCTGGGTCAATCCGGCCTTGCCCAGCGTCTCGGCAGCGTGATAGCGCGCAGTTTGCCCCCACATATCGCCACCGGTCGGGTTCTCGAACGTCGCAGAGCGCAGATACAACTCAGCGGCCTCGCGATACTCGCCGAGCGCCGATCGGGATTCGGCAATCCAGTAATAGATCTCACGCTGCAACCTGGTGTTGCTGACCTGGCGCTGGAGCACGCCCAGCAGGTCAATCACATCGGCGTGGCGATGTGCGGCCTGCAAGTCGAAGATGACCTGCAAATAGCGCTCGGCCAGATCATCGGAAAATTTCGGATGCTTGGCCAGCATGCCGCCCAGCAACTGGAGTGCATCTTCAAACCGGCCGGCATACACCAGCACGCGCGCACGGCGCAGGATCCAGTCATCCTGGTCTTCACCTTCGGGGGGCGTTTCCAGTCCACGCATCAGATCTCCGGCGAAAGCAATGTCGTATCCGGCCAGCGCCAGATCCGCGAGACGATACCGGGTGTATTCCGGCACCTTCGCCAGTGTCGGGTAACGGCGACTTCCGGTGAACAACGCGCGCAGCACTTCGCCACGTCCGTCCTCGATGAGCGAGTCAGTCAGCCGGTGCTCTGCGCTGGTCCGCACCTTTGTGTCGGTGGCATGTACAACAAGAAATGCATAGAACGCACGCGCTTGCATGGCGTCGTCACGCCGGTAGGATTCGGCCTGCTTGAGCCAGGCCTGGTCCTGACCCACCAGAAGGCGTTTCTCATTGCCAACCGTCTCGGCAAAACGATCGTAGGTTGCCCACAGGTCATCGGCCTGCACGACCAGGAGGCGTTCCGTCGAGGGGTTTTCACGTGCCAGGGTCAGGGCCCGCTCCAGAGCATACATACGCCGCTCCGGGTTTACTGCGTGGGCGGCAGCCTCGGCCATTAATGCCCATACTTGCTGTTGCAGAACTGGCTTGTTGCGGGTTTCTTCCGCCAGTTGTTCAGCGCGGGCCAGCACCGTGCGGGATGGAATTGCTTCGGCGCGCAATGCTGCCAGTAGCGCGAGCAGCCGACCCTCGTGGGTCTTGATCGATCCGATCCGGGCATAGGCCTCTTTTGGCTTACCGGCCCGAATCAGGATAGTGGCTTCAAGCAGACGCCAAGACGGCGTGTCGGCACGGAAATCAGAACGGTAACGCTGGAGCGCGATGCTGGCATCCTGCACATTGTCATCCAGCAGGTAGCTGCGAATCACCAATTGACGCCATTCGGCCTCCGCCTCACGACTTGCCTCACCACCCCACAGCAGCTCGCGCAGAAAGCGGCGTGCGCCTTCGGCCCGGCCAGCCTGCAGTTCAGCCCGTGCTGCCTCGGTCTTGGCCCAGCGCACAAAGTCGATCGGCAGGCCATCGGGGAGATTCACCACTCGCGCGCCGATCATGGCCCAATAATGCTGTGCCCGCAGCAGTGCAAAACGCTCCCGCTCCCACTGCATCCAGGCATCCCGTTCGGTCGGCGCGGGTTGGTGGGTATCAATAAGCTGAAGGGCCAACTGGGTCGCTCCACCCCGGGTCAGGGCGCGAACCCGATTCAGCACATCAGCGTCGTCCACAACCGCGTAAGCGGCCACATGGACCAGCACGAGCAACATTCCTAACAAAAAACGGCTGCCACCCATGCGGGCGGCAGCCGTTTTCGACTTCGAGAACCGGGCGGCCATGCAGTCTGCGGCCCGGGTCAGATCAAACCTTCTCGGTAATGCGCGCGGCCTTGCCGGTCAGGTTACGAAGGTAATAAAGCTTGGCGCGCTTCACATCGCCTTTGCGCTTGACGTCGATCTTGGCGACAGTCGGGCTGTAGAGCGGGAATACACGCTCGACGCCTTCGCCATAAGACATCTTGCGAACGGTAAACGATGAATTGGCGCCCGCATTGCGGCGCCCGATGACCACACCTTCAAATGCCTGCAGGCGCTCACGCTCACCTTCCTTCACCTTGACGTGCACGACCACGGTGTCGCCGGGTCCGAACACCGGTACCTTCTTGTCCAGCTGCGCCGCTTCCAGTTCCTGAATGATCTTGCTCATGGTCTTTACTCCAGATATTTCATTATTACGATTGCTTCGCCGCCTTCTCGCGGCGGTATTCGTCGAGCAGCTGCTTTTGCTCACTATCCAGCTCAATCTTCCCCAACAGGTCCGGACGCCGCTCAAAGGTCCGCCCCAACATCTGCTTCAGCCGCCAGCGCCGAATTTCAGCGTGGTTGCCGGACATCAGCACCTCCGGTACACGCCGGCCTTCAAACTCTTCAGGGCGCGTGTAGTGCGGACAATCGAGCAATCCGTTGGCAAACGAATCCTCGACGGCCGAATCCTCATGCCCAAGTACACCAGGCAGTTGCCGCGCGACCGCATCCACAATCACCATGGCCGCCAGTTCGCCGCCTGACAGGACATAGTCACCAATCGACCATTCCTCATCGACTTCCGCGTCGATCAGACGTTCGTCCACGCCTTCGTAGCGCCCGGCGAGCAGGATCATCCCTGCGCGTCCAGCCAGCGCCAGCACCCCGGCCTGGTCCAGCTGGCGGCCCTGCGGCGAAAGATAAATCACTTTCGCCTGCGGGTTTTCCGCCCGCGCGGCACCAAGCGCCAGCTTGAGCGGCCCCGGCAACATCACCATGCCCGGTCCACCGCCGTACGGACGCTCATCGACGCGCCGGTACGGATCGGTCGTGAAGTCGCGCGGATTCCACACGCGCAATTCCAGCAACTTGCGTTCGATCGCCCGCCCGGTGATGCCGTATCCGGTCAAGGCCTCGAACATCGGCGGGAAGAGACTGACTATGTCGATCTTCATCGCCGGCCCCAGCATGCTGAAAATGATGTATTCAGCATGCAAAGCAATCTCTAAAACTCCGGATCCCAGTCAACGTGAATTTCACGTACGCCGAGATCCACTTTCTTCACTGTGTCCTTCGTGAACGGGATCAACCGCTCCCGTTCGCCATCCCTGACTACCAGTACATCGTTGGCGCCGGTTTCGAACAGGTGACTCACTGTCCCCAGATCGATACCTTCGACATTCACAACCCTCAGTCCCTCGAGGTCACTCCAGTAATACTCGCCGTGTTTCAGTACCGGCAACTGTTCGCGCTTCACTGCAATCTCGGCATCGATCAGTGTGCGCGCCTGATCGATACTCTCAATACCTGCCAGATGCACCACCACTACACCACTACTCTGTACCCGTCCTTCCAGAAGCTGCCGCGTCTGCCAGCCTGCCGGCCCGTGCAAATACCACGGGTTGTAGCGGAGAATGTCTTCGCGTGCGCGCGTTTCTGCATACACCTTCACCCAGCCCCTCACTCCATGGACTCCGGAAATGCGGCCGAGGATGACCAAATCGTCTGTCACAACTCACCCTGAAGCCGAGACACCCGACCCCAAGGCCACCACCTCAAGCCTTGGCTGCCTTTTCCTTGATCAGGTCGGCGACGCGATCGGAGGCCTTGGCGCCCTTGCTCAGCCAATGGTTGTAACGTTCCATGTCGACACGGAGTGTTTCTTCCTGCTCGGTAGCCATGGGATTGTAAAAACCGATGCGCTCGAGATAGTGCTTCTGCGCCGCACGCCGACGGTCAGTCACAACGAGTTCGTAAAATGGGCGCTTTTTGGCGCCGCCACGGGCGAGACGAATGGTAACCATTGAGTTCCTCTTGGGAGTCAAAAATTGGCCGCCAAGGAATCAGGCGACCTCTAAAGGCCGCGTATTTTAGCCGGAAAGGTCCGGAAATGAAAAGGAATTTTCGCGAAACCGGGAGTTCTCCGGACCCCCGAAATGGCTGTTTTTACACGGATTCGGGAGCCCACCTCCCCCTTGTGTTAGTGTCAGCGACGAGAATCCCGGCTGATTTCGTCCGCTTATCTCAAAAATGGTGACATTGGCTGGTACCACCCGGGATGAGCAGTGGATGCTGCACGGCTGTCGGGGGCCAGCGGATTCCCGGTCATTTTCGCTTTTTTCATGTGCTGGGCGAGAATCGCTGCTGCACCGGGTGCATTCCCCACACCATTGACGCTACCCGACCCCGGTCGCCACGCTGGAGGTTGAGTGCTGCGGTCTGGACAGAGTGGCGTCGGGTTTACTGGACTTATTGCAGCAGAATCATGAATTTCGATCCTTTCGCCTGGATGGCGCAACTCATTCCAGAACGTGATCTGCACCGATGGCTGCGTTACGGCGCCGCCTCACTATGTGGCATCTTCTTGCTGCATCGGGTCTCGCTGTTCTCCCACTACCACAATCCATGGTTATGGGGCACGGAAACCGGCATCTATGTCGTTGTCTTCATGGCCTACCTTCAGCGAGCTGATCCACGGGTGCGTGCGCGCGGCGTGCGCGAGGTTATGGTTCCTGTCATCGCCACGCTGTTTCCGTTTTTGTTGCTGCTGTCTTCCGTACACCCGGTAGTAGCGCAATGGCCCGGCCTGCAAGAGACAGTCTTCTGGGTTATGACCCTGGCAACAGGTTTCACGGTCTGGGCCCTGTGGTGCTTGCGGCGGTCGTTCAGCATTACGGTCGAAGTCCGTGAACTTGTGACGTTCGGCCCTTACCGTCTGGTCCGGCACCCTGTGTATCTGGGCGAAATCATTGCCGTCGCGGCCGTATGCCTATGGCGTTTCAGCACGATAAACGTGGTGCTGTGGGTGGTTTTCGCGACATTGCAGTTGGTGCGAGCCCGCATGGAAGAACACAAGCTGGCGGCGGTAATACCGGAGTATTCGGACTACGCACGTCGCCGGTGGTGGTTTTGGCGTTACACACGCATCTGAAAAAAACCCGTCTTGAAATCCGACCTGCAAGCGGCGGTGACGAGATGCTTTTCTATCGCTGAATCAAAAATGGGTTCAGGACCAGCAGCCCAGCGGCATTACCGCGGATGTTCCTCGGGAGGCCGCAAAGAGCGGAACGACCTCCAGAGCAGCAGGTCATAGCCGATTTTCATACCGGCCCCAAGAATCAGCGGGGTGGCGAGCGCCACCCCCTGCATCATGAAACCGGCCGCAAACGGGGCCACGGCCCAACCTCCAAGCCGCACCAGGCTCGTGACACCGGAAGCCCAGGTGCGCTCTTCCGGCCGGACCACCGCCATCACGTAGGACTGACGGGTCGGGACATCCATCTCGACCAGCAGCTCACGCACCAGGAACAACACTGCCGCCATCCAGAATTCCGGCACCAGCGCCACAGCGACCAGCGCCAGGCTCGACGGGATGTGCGTGAACACCATCGTATGAATGAGCCCGATCCGCCCGGCCAGCCAGGCGGCGCCAAAATGCGATACGGCATTGGCTGAACGCGCCGCAAAGAATAGTGTCGCGATTGCTGCCTCGCCGGCACCAAAGCGCTGAAAGAAGAAATAGGACAAAAGTGCCGTGCCGAGGAACCCCCCGGCAATGGCATCTATCGCAAACAGGCCGGAAATCTGCCATATGATGCGGCGGCTGGATCGAGAGATGTCCGGGAACGGTTTGGCAGGAGCGCTTTCAGCACGGATGATTTCCACCGCAGGCGACAAGCGCAGCGCCAGGACAACCGTGACAGCCAGCAATATCACGTACAGACCGAGCGTGGCCTGGTAACCAGCCAGTGCACTCACGGCGAAACCCTGCGACAGCACGACCGGCAGGGCCGCCGTCAATCCACCGACGGCATGGCCGATGTCCTGCAGCATGTTGTACCAGGCAAAAGTCCGGGTGCGGCGGTCATTGCGCGTGGTGGCCGGCAGGATCGCCTGCTCGAGAATCAGCTGGGCTCCACGGTCGCGGCCCATGCCGTTGACCATGCCGAGAAAGGAAACCGCACAGACCGCCAAGAGATGGTTGGTGAAAATCAGCGCCAAACCGCCACCACAGGCCAGCAGGGGCAAGAGCACCAACGCGCGGCGGCGGCCAAAGCGATCGCCCAGGAACGTCACAAACAGGGCTGAGGAAACGGCACCGCTCAAACCGGAACCAATCACCAGGCCAATGTCACCGGCGCCGAACCCGCGTCGTGCGAGGTACAACCCCAGCAGCACGCCCATCAGGCCGGTGGCCAGCGCGCGTAACAATGCGCACGCCAGCAACAGTCGGCGATCAGCCGTGTTGTTCATCGCTGCAGGATTGGCACCAGCGATAGAGAGCGTCGTACATCACCATGCCATGCTCCAGCAACTCATGATCGTTCTGATAATTACGTGACAGACCGAGCGAGATGGCCAGAAGGCCGTGCGATTGCGGGGTAAGCTCCGGTTTGCCGGTGTCGGCGCCGCGCACGATGGCGGCCAGCCGATGGAGCGCCGGATCGTTCAGACCGTGCTTCTTCAGGAATGCATCGAACGAACAATGCTCTCCGACATGCCCGTATTCCACGCCCGGCACGTCATACGGTGTTGCACCCTGCTCGGCCGCGACGTTCATCACCTCGCTGGCCGGCACATAGAGAAACTCCGCCTGCGGGTCGATGAAACGCACGATCAGCCATGGGCAGGCGATGCGGTCGATCTTCGGCCGTTCTCGCGTGACCCATTTCATGAATTACTTTGCATCGGTCGGGCCGCCGTTGGCCTTCCACGCCTCGATGCCACCTTCGATGTAGCGCGCCCGGTACCCTTGGCCCAGCAAATGATCGAGCACCGAGTTGCTGACCGAGCCACCGCGCGCGCAATAGATCACGACCTCCCTGTCCTTCGGCAAGTCCTTGCTCCACTCGGATATGAGTTCCGGATTCTTCCATTGCGCGCCGGGCACGGTAACCGTGTCCGACTGAAAATCAGCCTGACGACGAACATCGAGCACGTTCACGGTTTTGTTCGCGACCAGCGGCATCAGGTCATTTGGGGTAATGGTGCGGCTCATGTTGCAGCTTCCTTTGATAGGGACGAGCGACATTCGCCCGGGTATTGATAGGTCATGTTGCCCTCTTCAGACAACCAGTGCCTTGATCGCAAACTGCCATACCAACCCTGCTGCCGCGCAGGCACCAATCACCTTCATGATATCGACCTTGTAACGCCACAGCGCCACAAACGCCGCTATGCCGACGATCACTGCAAACCACTCAAAGCGGCCGGCAAATGGAACCGTGCTGCTCGCCTCTGGCCACAGCACGTGCCAGGCAAAGAACACCGCGAGGTTGATAATCACACCGACCACGGCAGCGGTAATTGCGGTGAGCGGCGCGGCCAGCTTGATGTCATGACGCGAAGCTTCGATGGCCGGGCCGCCCACCATGATGAACAGAAACGAGGGCAGGAAGGTGAAGAAAGTCGCCACCAGCGCGCCGGCAATGCCGCCCAGCCCCAGCAGATCGGGTCCGAACACCTGCTTGGTCCATCCGCCGATAAAACCGACATAGGTCACCACCATGATGAGCGGGCCGGGCGTGGTCTCACCGAGCGCCAGTCCGTCGATCATCTGTGGGCCGGTGAGCCAACCATATTCCTCGACTCCGCCCTGATACACATACGGCAGGACGGCATAGGCGCCGCCGATGGTGAGGAATGCAGCCTTGGTGAAGAACCAGCCCATGGTCGTGAGCGTGCCCTGCCAGCCATACACCGCGTACAAACCGGCGAAGACGACAAGGCCGAGCGCAAGCCCGATGGCAAGAAACATTGCCACCCGCACCCAGCTGAAGCGCGCGTGATCCGGTACTGGTGTGTGATCGTCTATCAGCGCCGGGCCGTATGTCTTGTTGGACGCTCCGTGACCACCACCGGATTTGAATTTGTCTGGAGCCAGGCGGCCACCAATCGCGCCGAGGATCGCTGCCGCCAATACAATCGCCGGAAACGGCACATCGAAGGCGAATATAGCGATAAATGCAGCCGCCGCCAGCGCCCAGAGAATGCCGTTCTTGAGCGCTTTCGATCCAATGCGGTAAGCGGCGAACACCACAATGGCCGTAACTGCCGGCTTGATGCCATAGAGCACGCCGGCCACAACGGGTAGATCGCCGAAGCTGAGATACACCCACGACAGACTGATGAGCAATACCAGTGCCGGCAGGAAAAAAAGAGTGCCAGCAATGATCCCACCCATGACGCCATGCATGAGCCAGCCGATATAGATCGCCAGCTGAATCGCCTCCGGCCCCGGCAGCACCATGCAGTAATTCAATGCATGCAGAAAACGATGCTCACTGATCCAACGGCGCTTCTCGACCAGCTCCTGGTGCATCATCGAAATCTGACCTGCCGGTCCACCGAAACTGATGAAGCCAAGCTTGAGCCAGTATCGGAATGCCTCCCAGAATGGTACCGGGGCTGGTGCTGCTGTGGGCTCAGTTGGAGACATCCGTTTTCCTCCCAAAGTTCATTTATGATGACCGATGATGCGGTCTATATCGGCGAAGTGCAGAGGCTGGCCGATTGTGCACATTCGGTTAACCTTCGTCACCGGTAATTCAGAAAAGAGTGTCAAATTCACTATTGCGCGTCTATACAGAGCACACGATCACTGATCGGCCGGGACATCAGGTGACGGCTCGACCACAGACGGCTTGCTCCCTTCAACCGCTGGTGCTCCGTTCACCGATGGCTTGGTGCTTGTATTCTGCGCTGGCTCATCCTCAAAAAACTTCGGCTTCGGCGGGTTGCCATCATAGATGAGGTTGCGCCGTCGCTGCCGATAAGCCTCGCGAATGAATATATATTTGTCCTCGCCGGCTGCCTGGTTGAGTACTTTCTCGGCTGGCAGCAGCCGCGCACGCACATCAACATAATTCAGACTCACCAATCCCCAGCTGGTAAAGGGGTCGGCAATATGGGTTTCGGGTCGCGAAATCCAGTCGAAGCCCCAGCCAACAGTATCACGCAGGTAGCGTGAACCAATGAACGGCCACACAAAATAGGGGCCCTCTCCGACGCCCCAGACAGCAAAGGTCTGGCCCCAGTCCTCATCCCTCGGTTCGAGACCGATGGATTTGGCCACGTCAATGAAGCCGAGAATCCCCACGGTACTGTTCACCACAAACCGGCCAACATCACTCGCCGATTCTTTTGGCTTCCCCTGCAGCAGGTCATTCACGGCCACAGCCGGCTGAAACAGATTGCTGAAGAAATTACCCACCCCGGATTTCACCGGTCCGGGCAATATCCAGTCATACCCGATCGCGACCGGTTTCAGCAGCCACTGGTCAAACTTTTCATTAAAGGCAAACATGGCGCGGTTGAACGGTTCGAAGGGGTCGTAGGTTTCCTCTTCGTAGGCATCCGCCGCGGACTCCCGTGTCTCAAGGCTGGCGCAGCCACCAAGGACCAGGACCACGATCAGCAGCCCGGTTAAACGCAAAGGCAAGGACATGGATGATTGTTGTCGACGGTGGATATCCAGAGGCCAGAAGGCTAGCGGAGCCAGCCACTCAATGTAAAGCATCGCCTGTGGGTGCGGATCCGCTAGCTGCGGGAAACGTCTATATTCAATAGTGGATGAGCGCACAGGAGGAACTTGATGAAACATACCTACCCCGCACCCGAGGACATCGGTATTCGCGTCCCCCCAACGCTACGACAAGACCGTTTCGGGCGAGGCTTTCAACACGCCTTGCGTGGCGGCCAGCTCGATCATGTCGAGTTTTTTCGCCTGTCCTTCCGCCTGGGATTCCGGGCCGCCAAGCTCTTTTTGCGCGAGGAACGGCGGCGGCGCAGTATTCTGGATCTTCCCATGCGCCGACGCTGGCGGCTAAAAACGCTCTGGTAGCATCTGGGCACTGACGCTGGCTGGTAAATCCGCGATAATAGAGCGCGGAGGAACTACATGCGCAACAATCGAATTTACGTCGGGATTCAGAACGACAACTTCGGAATATCACCGACGGCCAACATCATTCGCGATGCCTGGGTCTTCGGGCTCTTACCGGAAAGTGAAACCTGCGAAGGCTGGAGCCTCGACCGCATCGATGCCCTGTACGACAAGGTCACAGCTGCCTGGGGGCCGTATGGCCATTTGGCGAGCCGACTGCCAGACGAATTGCGTGAACGTCACGCCCGGCTGTACGAGCAGGCGATACGCCATGCACGCGAACAGGGCTGGGATCCGGGAATTGACGAAGAGGAATGACTGCCCGGCTTTTCAGGCCGTGCCGGTACCGAGCACTTTCCTTTTGAGTTGAGCCGAAAAATCCAACATGCGCTGCGTGGAGCGTAGCGCCTGCACGCGGATTTCTTCCGGAACCTGTATTTCGTTACTGCCAGTTTCAAGCGTGCGAGCGAGACTCGGCAAATCATTCATCGCCATCCACGGACAATGTCCACAGCTGCGGCAACTGGCGCCCGTACCGCCGGAAGGCGCGACGACGAATTCCTTGCCGGGAGCAGCCTGCTTCATCTTGTAGAAGATCCCGTTGTCGGTAGCGACTATGAACAACCGGTGCGGCAGCGTGCGCGCTGCTTCAATCAGTTGGCTGGTCGATCCCACGGCATCGGCCATGTCGATAACTTCGGCTGGCGATTCCGGATGTACCAGGATGCCCGCCTCCGGAAACTGTTGCTTGAACTCGCGCATGGCCGCGGCCTTGAACTCCTCGTGGACCACGCAACGACCGTCCCAAATCAGCATGTCGGCGCCGGTCTCGCGCTGGATGTAGTTACCAAGATGCTTGTCCGGTGCCCACAGGATCTTCCGGCCCCGGGCATGCAGATGCTCAACAAGCTTGACGGCAATGCTCGAGGTCACTACCCAGTCGGCGCGTGCCTTCACTGCCGCCGAGGTATTCGAGTAAACCACAACCTCACGATCAGGATGGGCGTCGCAGAACGGAATGAATTTCTCGGCCGGGCAATCGAGGTCCAGTGAGCACTCTGCCTCGAGGGTCGGCATCAGCACGCGCTTTTCGGGATTGAGAATCTTGGCTGTCTCGCCCATGAACCGCACGCCGGCCACCACCAGCGTTGTGGCCGGATGCTCGTGCCCGAAGCGTGCCATGTCCAGCGAATCGGAAACATAACCACCAGTCTCCTCCGCCAGTCGTTGCAGGTCTTCGTGGACGTAATAATGGGCGACCAGCACGGCATTCTGCTCGGTCAGCAGGCGCTTGATATGCTCAACGAGCCGGTGGCGCTCGGTCGGTGATGGATGCGGCAGATGCTCCATCACCTCGGCGGTGACCGGCGATTCATGCAGAGCGACTGGATAATGTTTGATGCCCGTTGGCATACCTGCTCCCGGCGGTGCAGCACTGCACGCCCTGATGCAAACATTCTGCGCTATTTTACAGACTGCTCCAAGGGGCGGTGCCTAGAAGGAAGAAAACCATCATAATGACGCGCACGGCAAACTGACCTGACGAACATACATATCCAGAACCGGGCAATGATCAGAGCTATCGTGACCGATATTGAGGGCACCACGTCATCACTGTCTTTCGTCAAGGACGTGTTGTTTCCCTATGCACGCAACCACCTGCCGGCCTTTATTCGTCGGCGCCTCGATGACCCGCTCATCCGAGTACAGTTGCAAGCCGTTGCAGAGGCCGTGGGTCAATCACTGAATGATGATCAAGCCATCGACCAGCTGATTCGCTGGATCGACGAAGACCGCAAGATCACGCCGCTCAAGACACTGCAGGGAATGATCTGGGAAACCGGATACCGGAACGGTGATTTCCAGGGACACGTGTACGACGATGCCGTACACCATCTCCAGGCCTGGAAATCAAACGGCATCGCGCTCTATGTGTTCTCGTCGGGCTCCGTGCAGGCGCAACAACTGCTGTTTGCCCACACCGCGCATGGCGACCTGACTCCGCTGTTCTCCGGCTATTTCGACACACGGATTGGCGCCAAGCGCGAATCTGCCGCCTATGAACACATTGCGCGCACGATCAAGCTACCACCGGGCAGTATTCTCTTTCTGTCCGACATCCGCGAGGAGCTCGATGCCGCCAAGACGGTCGGCTTCCACACAGCATGGCTGATTCGCGACGGTGAGATCCCTTCCCGCCCGGCACACCCCGTGGCCCGCAATTTCGACGCGATCCGGCTACCGAACTAGGCAAACGAGATGGTGTCAGTGGTAGACTGGCTGGCATCGTGATTGCCATCCTGGACACAACCATGCAACTTCGCCTGATTCTCGTCCTGTTGTTCAGCGCGCTTTGCGCCCCATTGTTTGCGGCCGAATCCCCGTCAGCCCCCGCCGGCGTCAGCTCGTGGTGGTGGGACGAATCGTTCTGGTCGGAAGGACAGATACCGGTACCCACCAACCATCCGGTCGAAACCCGCTGGATCGCCTACAAGAGCGGTGATACCGAAGTTCCGGCATTGCTGGCGCGCCCCCGGGATGGCAAGAAATATCCGGGCATACTGTACATGCACGGCCGGCGTGGACTCGATGAACTTGTCCAGCTGCAGGTCAAGCGGCTGGCGGCGCGCGGTTTCGTGGTGCTGGCTCCGGATGTCTTCAAGGCGCACTTCATCGCCCCGATGCCGATTGAACACGACTACAAGCTGGAGCAGGATGCCAACCGCGGTATCGATGCGCTGAAGGCGCTTTCCGACGTCAGCTCCGGGAAAATCTGTCTGGCCTCGCACACCCGTGGCGGTTATTTCACACTCAAGATGGCCGTCACCTTCAAGCGCCAGGAAAAGGACGTGGCCTGCTACGTTTCCTGGTACCCGCACCTCCAGGATCCGAACGCACCCGAACCGATGCAGGTCTACGATTATGCACGCGAGGCCGATGATCTGCAGATTCCGATCCTGATCTTCATCGGCGAGGATGAGCAATACCAGCGGCGCCGCGGTATCGAGGAGGCAGTGAAGAACCTGACCCGCCTGAAAAGGCCGGTGCAACTGGTGATCTATCCGGGCGTGGGTCGCGGCTTCGACTTCCGCCCGCCGAATGTACGCACCTTTGCCGACGACCTGGCCTCCAAGGATTCCCTGATGCGCGCGGCCGATTTCATTCGCGCTAACCTGCAGAAATAAAAAAGGCCCGCCATCGCATCTGCGCTGGCGGGCCCGGTTTCTAATACTTACTTGGCAGCCGGCTTGGCTTCCTCTTTCTTGTCCTTGTCGCCACTGCCGAGCACCACCTTGCCATACATGGCATTGAAATGGCCCTCGGCGCCGCCCTTCATGAAATAGTAATCCTTGATCCCTTTACTCTCGAGATAGTACTGGAACCACTGCACCTGCTTGCCGGCCTCGTCATACACCAGCAGCGTCTTGTTCTTCGCCTTGGCATCGTCCACGACCTCATCGATCTTCTTCATCTCGTCCAGTTGCGCGCGCTGCTCCTTGAACGGGAACAGGGCGGTGTCGCGTTGACGCTTGTCGCGCACGTCCAGAACGATCGTCTTGTCACCAACTTTTGAGCTGAACGTCTTGGGATCCAGCAGACGGGCATGGAAGGCATCGCCGCTGATCAGGTCTTCGGTCTTGATCGGGCTCTTGCCGAGCAGCGCGGTCTTCTCCGGTTGTGCCTTGGCCCAGTCAAAAATGCCGGCGTCATAGGCAAAGACCCGGTCGAGACGTGCCTTTTCCGCGAGCAAGGCGGCATCATAGGACTTATGACAGGTCTTGCCGTTGCAGTAGAAGACGAAGGGCTTGTTCTGTTTCTGACGCAGGGCCGCAACCTTGTCGCCAAAACCGCTCTTCAGCGGAATATTGATGGCATCCTTTACGTGCAAGGTGTCATATTCGTACTTGGAGCGGACATCGATCACGACAACCTCATTGAAGCGCTTGTTGAGATCATCAGTGGTGATTACCGTGACATCCGGGTAGCGGACGCGGTACGGGTATTCTTCATTCGCCGCCTGAGCGACGTTTACAATTCCCAGCCCCAGCATCAGGAGCGACAGGATCAATCTGGACATGACATGCCTCCGGTAACTAACGTGAAACGACTCACTGGTCTATTAGCAAACCCTGTGCCAGTGGCCTGGATGTTGATTCAAATTCTAGGCTTTTGACAAACCTCGACAGCCTCATTCTCCCCGGCAGGCATCCCAACGATCATCTCCCATCCCTGCCTAACCCATGTATATTTAAGGATATTCTTATTTATTCAATGACTAACACGAATTATCTTAGTTCAACAGGTAACTGGAATAATCAGGAATTTTGAACAATGTCAGCAATAAAAATCATCGGACTGATCCTGGCCGGTGGTCGCTCAACCCGCATGGGGGGTCGGGACAAGGCCTGGGTGACGCTAGCCGGCAAGCCGTTGCTGGCACATGTCGTCACCCGTCTGGCGCCGCAGGTGGATTTGCTGGTGATTAACACCAATGCCGCGCCAGAACCGTTTGCTGAGCTTGGCTTGCCGCTGTTGCCCGATCGATTCCCTGGCTATGTCGGGCCGCTCGCCGGGATACATGCCGGGTTGCTGGCCCATCCGGATTCCCTGCTGGTCGCCGTGGCCGTGGATCTGCCGGGGCTACCGGGCGATCTTGTGGCACGGTTACAGGCCGGTCTGGGTCGTCAATTGTGCGCCTATGCCTGGGATGGTCACCAGCACGCCCTGGCGGTGCTGTTCTGTCCCGGTTCAGCCGCCGCAGTACAACAATATCTGGATGGCGGTGCACGAAACGTCAAAGACTTCCTGGCCGAGTACGGTGCGGCGGTATTGTTCGACCGCCCGCAGGATCATGGGCTGTTCAGGAATCTCAATACACCAGAGGAATTGGCGTGTGCGGAACGGGAATTGACCGATCCCAGAACCTCAGTTATTGGCCACGGGTGACGCACAGAGGGGCCGTAACCGGCAGCGCGTGCAATGCGGGCGCGGACGACAAACATCCTTGCCATGTGCCACGATTAGCGCGTGATATTCATTGAATAATGTCACGTCGTCGCCCAACCGATCCTCGAACAGCTTGCGCAGCACTTCATACTTCTCGCGGCCTTCGATCAGGCCGAGACGCATAAAGATCCGGCGCGTATAGGCATCGATCACAAATACCGGACGCTCGAAGGCGTACAGCAAGATGTCATCGGCTGTTTCCGGGCCGACGCCGTGAACCGCCAGCAGCGCCTCACGCAGGCGATCTGTAGGCCAGTGCGCCAGTCGCCGCACACCGCCCTGCTGTAACAGCCATGCACAAAAGGCTCGCAGCCGCTTCGCCTTGATGTTGAAGTAACCGGAGGGCTTGAGCCAGGATACGAGCTGGCGATGTGGCGCCGCGACAATCGCATGCGGAGTCAGTGCCTTTGCCGCCCGAAGATTGGCGATCGCCTTTTCGACATTGCTCCAGGCCGTGTTCTGGGTAAGCACGGCGCCGACCATGATCTCGAAGCGTGTGTCGCCGGGCCACCAGAATTGCGGGCCGTGCGCCGCATGCAGGCGCCGGTATACCGACATGAACCGGCGCCTCATCGCTGGCGCGGACGGCCTGCCGGTTTACGGCGTGATCGAGGCGGTGTTTTTTTCGCGCTGTCCCGGCCTTCCTTCGTGTGGCGTGCGCGGATCGCCGGTTTTTTGGGTGCACGTGGTTGTTCGGCTTGCATGCCGACGCTCGCCAGCAACTGGGACTCACGTTCCGGTTCGAGGTCCATCCAGCGTCCCGGACGCAATTGACGCGGCAGGGACACCGGCCCGAATCGGACCCGGATCAGGCGACTGACGGTCACGCCGACCGCTTCCCACAGACGGCGCACTTCGCGATGGCGACCTTCTTTGAGCGTCACGTGGTACCAGTGATTGGCGCCCTCGCCTCCGGCATCGACCAGCGTGTCAAAATGCGCCGGGCCGTCCTCGAGTTCAACACCTTCCTGCAGCCGCTTGAGCATGTCGGCATCGACCTTGCCGAGCACACGCACCGCGTATTCGCGTTCGATCTCGCTGGACGGATGCATCAGCTTGTTGGCCAGCGCACCGTCGGTCGTGAACAGCAGCAGGCCCTGAGTGTTGAAATCGAGACGCCCGATGACAATCCAGCGGGCGTTGCGCAATGCCGGGAGATGGTCGAACACGGTCGGCCGGCCTTGCGGATCCTTGGTGGTGGTCACTTCGCCATCGGGCTTGTGATAGGCGATGACGCGGCGTGTGACACCATGGCGGGCACCAGCAGCCAGCGGCTGCCCATCCACGCGAATGTCCTGTTCGGGGGTGACTCGATCGCCAAGCTTGGCAATGGCGCCGTCGACCGTTACGCGCCCATCAGAAATCCAGTGTTCCAGTTCGCGGCGCGACCCCAGTCCGGCATTGGCCAGGACCTTGTGCAGTTTTTCGCCGCGCGGCCCGGGGCTGTCCTGGTTCACAGCTTCGCGGGTGTCGAATGGTCGTCGTCCGCACGGGCTTCCAGCGGAGCCGTCGCATCGGCAGAGGCCTCGTGGTCAGGCACATCGGATTCGGGTGCGGCCTCCCGCTCGCTCGTCTCCTCGCTACCTGCCGGCGCCTCGGGATCTGGCAGGGGCTCGTCCACCGGAAGGCGCAGATTCAGTTCGGCGGCAATCTTGTCGACATCCCGCAACTCCGCCAATGGCGGCAGTTCATCGAGCCCCTTGAGATTGAAGTGCTCAAGGAAGCCACGGGTCGTGCCGTACAGGGCCGGACGGCCCGGCACGTCGCGCGTACCAACCTGGCGCACCCAGTCGCGCCCCTGCAGGGTCTTGATGATTTCGCTCGACACGGCCACGCCGCGGATATCTTCGATCTCGCCGCGCGTAACCGGCTGACGATAGGCGATGATGGCCAGCGTCTCGAGCAAGGCGCGCGAATAGCGCACCGGCCGTTCTTCTGACAAACGGGCGATCCACTCGGCGTATTTCTGTTTGGTCTGGAGCCGGTAACCCTGATCGATGCGCTGCAACTCGATGCCGCGGTGCTCGCACTCCGCGGCGAGCTGGTCGAGCGCCGTACGCAGTTCGTCGCGTTCCGGGCGCGAGCCCTCGGGAAACAGTGACAACAACTTATCGAGCGTGAGCGGTACGCCGGCGACCAGCAATGCGGCTTCGACAATATTTTTAAGTTCGGAATTGGTATCAGTCATCAGGCAACGGCCTTTACATGGATCGGAGCATACGGTTCATTCTGGACCAGCACGAGCAGCGACTCCTTGAGCAGCTCCAGCAGCGCCATGAACGTGACCACCACGCCCATGCGACCTTCCTTGGGTTCGAACAGGGATTCAAAGTTCAGGAACGTATCGCCATTGACGCGCGACAGGATCTGGGTCATGCGCTCGCGTACCGACAGCGCCTCCATGATCACGCGGTGATGACGATACATCTCGGCACGCTGCAGCACATTGCGAAACGCGTCGAGCAGCTCGAACAGTGACACATTCGGCTCGACCCGCTTGACCGGCCGCTCGTCAAACTCAACCACAGCCAGATGAATTTCACGTCCCACCCGAGGCCGGTCGTCGATATCTTCGGCGGCCTTGCGATAGCGCTCGTATTCCTGCAAGCGCCGCACCAGCTGTGCGCGCGGATCCTCTTCTTCGTTCTCGCTCTCGGCCGGACGCGGCAACAGCATGCGCGACTTGATCTCGGCCAGCATCGCCGCCATCACCAGATACTCGGCGGCCAGCTCCAGGCGCGCCGTTTGCATGAGCCCGATGTATTCAACGTACTGACGCGTGATCTCGGCGATCGGGATATCCAGGATGTCGAGGTTTTGCTTGCGAATCAGGTAGAGCAACAGATCGAGCGGACCTTCAAAGGTCTCGAGAATAACCTCCAGCGCATCGGGCGGGATATACAGGTCCTGCGGCAGCGCCGTGACCGCCTCGCCCATGACGATCGCGAACGGCATTTCGGTCTGCTGCGGTGCGCTCGCCGGTGTTTCGGGGTTGTTCATCAACTGTACTCCAGGCCCATGCTGCGGCGCACGTCCTTCAAAGTTTCTTCCGCGACATCGCGGGCTCGCCGGCAGCCATCGGCAATCACGCTGCGGATCAGGGTCGGATCCTGGGACAGCTCATTGGCGCGATGCTGGATTGGGCGCAGTTCGGCCAGCACCGCATCGATCACGGGCTGTTTGCATTCCAGGCAACCGATTGCGGCCGAACGGCAACCTGCTCCGGCCCATTGTTTCACATCCTCGCCGGAGTAGACCAGATGAAACTGCCAGACCGGGCATTGCTCCGGATCGCCGGGATCGGTGCGGCGCACCCGCTTCGGATCGGTCGGCATGGTGCGCAGCTTCTGGGCGATATCATCGGGCAGATCACGCAGACCGATAGTGTTGTGGTAGGACTTCGACATCTTCTGGCCGTCGAGCCCCGGCATCTTGGCGGCTTCGGTCAGCAGGGACTGCGGTTCGGTCAGGATCTGGCGGCCGCCGCCTTCGAGATAACCCAGCAGCCGTTCGCGATCGCCGAGCGTGATGTTTTTCTGATCCTCAATCAGCTCGCGTGCCGTGATCAGGGCCTCACGGTCGCCGCGCTCGATATAGGCTTCGCGCAGTTCGCTGTAACGCTTGCCGGCCTTCTTGCCCATCTTCTTGATGGCTGCCTGGCACAGCTCCTCGTAGCCCGATTCGCGGCCGTAGAGGAAATTGAAGCGTCGCGCCACTTCGCGGGTGATTTCGACGTGCGCCACCTGATCCTCGCCAACCGGGACGAGCCCGGCCCGGTAAATAAGAATGTCGGCGCTTTGCAGCAACGGATAGCCGAGAAAACCATAGGTCGACAGATCCTTGTCCTTGAGCTTGAGCTGCTGATCCTTGTAGGTCGGCACACGCTCCAGCCAGGACAACGGAGTGATCATCGACAACAGTACATGCAGCTCGGCGTGCTCCGGAACCCGGGACTGGATGAACAGGGTGGAATTGGCCGGATCGATGCCCACCGCCAGCCAGTCGATCACCATGTCCCACACGCTTTCCTCGAGGTGACGCGGGTCCTCGTAGTGGGTAGTCAGCGCGTGCCAGTCGGCAATGAAAAAGAAACACTCGTACTCATGCTGGAGCTTGAGCCAGTTTTTCAGCACACCATGGTAGTGGCCAAGGTGCAGGCGGCCTGTGGGACGCATCCCTGACAGTACGCGCGTGGCGGACCCTGGATGAATGGTATTCATCGTTTAGATCAGCCCGGTCAGCAGGCCAATGGTGTTGGCCACCAGCTCGGCGGCCGGCCAGATCAGGTAACCAAGCAGGCCGGTGATCATGAGACCGATCAGGATGAAAAATCCGTACGGCTCGATACGACTGAGGCGCCAAGCCCAGGGACCGGGCAACAACCCGACGGCCACCCGTCCGCCATCCAGCGGCGGCAATGGCAGCAGATTGAACACCATGAGCAACACGTTCGCGAGAATACCGCCCAGACCCATATACACCAGCGGTTCACCGATCGCCGGCTGGTTGGCCGCCAGCGCCCCGCCCAGCCTCGCCAGCAACGCCCAACCGATGGCCATCAGCAGATTGGAGGCCGGTCCGGCCGCCGCCACGATGGCCATGTCGCGTTTCGGGTGACGCAGATTTTCCCAGGTGACCGGCACCGGTTTCGCCCAGCCGAACACAAAACCCGTGCGCATCAGGATCAAGAGTGCCGGCACCAGTACCGTACCGACCGGATCGATATGTTTGATCGGATTCAGCGTCAGCCGGCCGAGCCGTTCAGCGGTCGGGTCGCCCAGGTGTTTGGCCACCCAGCCGTGCGCGACTTCATGCACGATGATGGCAAACAGCACGGGAATAAGGAGAACCGAGACGAGTTGCGGTAACGATAAACCGCTCAGAATCCGCAGAATTTGTTCCAACATCGGCGCAGTATATCAGGACCGTGAGCCCGGCATAAACGCGGATATATCCGGACGAATCAGGCCTGAAACGGGGCCGGATCGCCCTTGCCGACACGCCGCACCTCGGCCACGCCGTCTTCCAGCACCACCACCGTGGTCGGCTCCAGGTCGCAGTGGCCGGCATCAATCACCAGGTCCACCTGGTGCTCGAGACGCTCACGGATCTCGTGCGGATCGGCGAGCGGCAGGTCGTCGCCGGGCAGGTGCAGCGTCACGCTCATCAGCGGCTCGCCGAGTTCGGCCAGCAGCGCATGCACGACCGGATGATTCGGCACGCGCAGTCCGATGGTCTTGCGCTTGACGTGCTGCAGGCGTCGTGGCACCTCGCGCGTGGCCGGCAGGATAAATGTATAGGCGCCAGGGGTATGCGCCTTGAGCAGGCGGAAATCGCTGTTGCCGACGCGCGCGTACTGCGCCAGCTGCGACAGGTCGGCGCACACCAGCGTGAAATTATGCCGGTCGTCGAGTTGGCGGATACGACGAATGCGTTCCTGCGCATCCTTGTCACCGAGGTGGCAACCGAGCGCATAACTCGAATCGGTGGGATAGGCCACCACCCCACCGCGCCGGATAATATCTGCCGCCTGACGGATCAGTCGTGACTGCGGATTGACCGGATGAATTTCAAAATACTGGGCCATCAGGCATGGGTCTGCCGGTAGGCGTCCGGCACAGGCAGCGTGGGCACGAACTCAGGCATGCGGTGACTCCGAAACCGTCTCGGTCTCCCATGCCTGCCACACCGGCGTGCAGCCGTCCGGCAGCGGTGGCAGCGGTCCGAGATCCATATAATGGTTTTGCGGACCGTGATAGTCCGATCCGGCGGAAGCCAGCAAATCGTAAGTGTTGGCGAGCTGCGCAAACCGGTAAGCATCGTCGCGCGAGTGACTGCCGCACACCACTTCCAGCCCGTCGCCGCCACACTCGCGGAACTCACCGAGCAGTTTCCGCAAGCGGGTGGCCGTCAGGTGATAGCGGGCCGGATGCGCCAGCACCGCCTGGCCGCCGGCGCCACGGATCCAGCCCACCGCCTCGTCGAGTCCCGCCCATTGTCCGGGCACGTGCCCGGGCTTGCCGTGCACCAGAAACTTTTTGAACACCCGCCGCAAATCCGGGGCGTGTCCGGCTGCCACCAGGAACTGGGCAAAGTGAGTGCGGCTGACGAGTCCGCGCGGGGCCAGCGCCCGGGCGGCGGCCGTCGCGCCTTCGATGCCGGCCTTGTCCAGCCGTCGCCCGATCTCCTCGGCACGCCAGACACGAAAGTCACGCAGCCGTTGCAATCCACCTTGTAATGCTGGATTGGACGCATCGATGCGCAATCCCACCACATGCACGGTCTGGTGGCCCCAGGTCACGGATATTTCCACGCCGGGAATCAGGGTCAGGCCGGCGGTTTCGGCGGCGCGCCGGGCTTCCGGCAGGCCGTCGGTGACATCGTGGTCGGTCAGGCTCAGCACCTCGACCCCGTTGGCCGCGGCACGCACCACCAGTTCGGCCGGCGGCAACTGGCCGTCGGAATAATGGCTGTGAGTATGCAGATCGTAGACACGCGGCAGATTCATGACCGGCAAGGGTATCATGCCCGGGCAGCAGCCGCCTGCCGCCGTGCGTTGCCCGGTTTCTTCAATAGTGCGAGAATTCACAGCACTATCGCCGGATGTTTCGCATGAAATTCCTCTTTGATTTCTTCCCGTTGCTGCTGTTCTTCGCGGCCTTCAAGTTCTTCGGAATATTTGTGGCCACCGCCGTGGTGATCGCGGCCTCGGTGGTCCAGGTTACCTGGTTCCGGCTGCGCAACGGGCGTTTTGAGAAAATGCATCTCATCACGATGGGTCTTGTCACCGTGCTGGGTGGACTGACCATCGCCCTGCATGCGAAGTCCTTCGTGATGTGGAAACCAACCATTGTGAATTGGGTATTTGCCGTGATCTTTCTCGGCAGTCATTTCATTGGCAAGCAACCGCTCATTCGCCGGCTGTTGAGTGCGCAGATCGAGCTACCGGACCGGGTTTGGTCGCGGCTCAGCCTCATGTGGGTGGCTTTTTTCTTTACGGCGGGCGCAGCGAACATTTACTTCGTGCGCGACTATGTGGCTGCCGAGACCGCGCTGCGCGCGGCCGCTCCGGATGTCGAAGAGAGCAAGTTCGAGAATCTGGACTGCGCAACGGACTTCAATGGCGATGCCCAGGTCCTGTGCGCCACCGCCAAGCACAAGGAAGATGTCTGGGCCAATTTCAAAGTACCGGGAACGATTGGCCTCACGCTCGTCTTTATCCTCCTCCAGGGTCTGTACCTGGCGCGCCACCTGAAATTGAAAACGGATGATGGCCCAACAGCCGATGCACCTGTACACAAGGAAAAGTTCTGATGTTCTACATGATCCGTGGTACTGATGTGCCGAACAGCCTCGAGCGCCGCCTGACGGCGCGCCCGGCGCACGTGAAGCGTCTCGAACAGCTGCGTGACGAAGGCCGGTTGTTGCTGAGCGGCCCGCTCCCGGCCGTAGAGTCCGAGGATCCCGGGCCGGCCGGCTTTACCGGCAGCCTGATCGTTGCCGAATTCGAATCGCTCGCCGCCGCCCGCACCTGGGCCAATGACGATCCATACGTGTCAACCGGCGTATTTGCGACGGTCGAGATTCAACCTTTCCGCAAGGTGCTGCCATGACCGATCGCGTGGCCGAAATCGAACACAAGTTGCGGGCAGCGCTGCAGCCCCTGAAACTGGAAATCGAAGACGAAAGCCACAAACACGCCGGCCACGCCGGCGCACGCGAAAGCGGCGGTGGTCACTTCAATGTCACCATCGTATCGGCGGCCTTCACCGGCCAGGGACTGCTGCAACGCCACCGACTCGTCTATGATGCGCTGGGTGACACCATGCGCCGCGAGATTCACGCCCTCAGCATCCGTGCGCTGAGCCCCGAAGAAGCCTGAACCCCACCTCAAGGAGAACCCATGATCACCCGCCGGATGCCATATGTCGTGCTGTTGCTCGCCGCCCTGCTCGCCGCCGGGGCCTGCAGCAAAAGCCCGGACAACAGCAAAGTGATTGCCACCATCAACGGTGAGGGCATCACCGAAAAGGATTTTGAAGACTATTTGCAAGCCCGCCAGCAGCAGCCAATGCCACTGCCCGGCGATGAAAAGGAACGCCGTCAGCTGATCCTGGATGAGATGATCAACCGCGTGTTGCTGGTGCAGGGCGCTCTCGAACACAAGATCGACCAGGAGCTGGATGTGTATTTCCAGATCAAGCGCCAACGGGAAAATGTGCTGGCGCGCGGAATGCTGCGCAAGTATTTCCGCGACAACCCGATTCCGGATACCGAAATCCAGAAGCATATCGTCAAGGACGAGTTCCACACCCGCCACATTCTGGTGCGTAACGAGGCAGATGCCGTGGCCATTATTGCCGAGCTGCAGAAAGGCGGAAATTTTGCCGCCATCGCCAAGGCCAGATCGATCGACGTGAAGTCCGGCAAGAAGGGTGGCGACCTCGGCTGGATCAGCCAGGAGGACGGTATCGTTCCGCAATTCTTCACCGCCGTGGCCGACATGAAGAAGGGCCAGACCTCGGAAAAGCCGGTCAAGACCAACTTCGGCTGGCACGTGATCCGCGTCGACGATGTCCGGCCGCACAAGATGCAATCGACAGAGAAGCTGGCTGCCGAGATTCGCATGCAGATGCAGCAGGAACGGGTCGACGCCCTGGTGAAGTCACTGAAGGACAAGGCCAAGATCAAGATCAACGAGTAATTGCCGGTGTCGTTGCCTTCGGGCCACGGCCAGTTATTGCGCGCGCTGTGGTTCCTGGTGCCCGTGCTCGCGGCCTTCTCGACCGCGAGTGCAGCACAGGAACCGCTGCCGCTGCTCAAGGCGCGCCGCATCTCCTTGTGCGAATCTCCGCCGGCGTGTGAGCACGTTGGCGGCATTCGTGTATTGGGTATGCTGGAACTCCCGCCGCTGGACGTGGCGGGACATAAATTATCCCAGCTTTCGGACCTGGCCTGGGATGATGACGATGGCGTGCTCTATGCCGTCAGCGACCGCGGCACCCTGTATGGCCTGCGCCCGGCGTTTGATCAGGACCGTCTGACCGGAGTCAGTCTGATCAGCGCCGCACCGCTGATCGATCCGAAAACCAGAAAACCCGTGCGTTTCCGTCGCAGTGATTCCGAAGGACTCGATATCCTCAACGGACGCAATGGCCGCAAGGGGGATGCCGAGCTGCTGGTCAGCTTCGAAGGTGAACCGCGCTTGGCGCGACACCGGCCGGACGGCAGCATCATTGCCGAAGTACCGCTGTCGGCGCCGCTCAATGATATCGGGCAATACCGATACAACCGCATGCTGGAAGGGGTCTGCGTTCACCCGCGTGAAGGCATTCTCACAGCACCGGAAGAACCGCTGCTGATCGATAACGGCGTTGCCCGCCTCTACCGCCAGGATGGCCGGTCGTGGCCACTGCCCACGCCGCGCGGCGGGATTGTGGCGCTCGAGTGCCTGCCGAATGGCGATGTGCTGGTCCTGGAGCGCGACTTTACGACCATTGTGTTGCGTTTTGTGATCACCCTGCGACGGGTACACCTGCCGGAAAACGCTGCTGCCGACACCACCCTCAAATCCGAAGTCATCGCCGTCCTCGACAGCGCGGACGGTCTGACTGTGGACAACTTCGAAGGGCTGACGCGCCATCGCGGCAACCGCTTCTTCATGATCAGCGATAACAACGACGTATTCCTGCAGCGCACCCTGCTGATGTACTTTGAACTGCTGCCCTGAGCGGTCAGCGAATGCGGTAGCCGGCGTGGCAGGCCACGCACGCGGCCGTCACATCCCGCAGTGCGGCCACGGCCGGTTCCAGCTCCCCCTCCTGTGCTCGCAGCGCGAAGCGGCTGGCCGCGCGGTGCATGGACGTGCCGATATCCTGCATCGCCTTGGGCATGAACCCGGCCATGTGGCTGGCACCATGCCGATCAAGCGACGAGAGGCCGAGCCGTTGCTCGGCCACGTCGGCGGCCATCGTCCACTCTTTGGCGGCCAGGTGGGCAAGAATCAGATCAAGTGCCATCACGTGATCGCGCATGTTGCCGAGCATGTGCTCCTGCATCGGCTCCGGCATCTTCACCAGTTGGCGTGTCTCACCGGCCAAGGTTGTACCTGTCGACGTCAGCAGCCACAGGCTGACCGTCACGGCATGCTTCACTCGTGCCATTGCTCACCCTCCTTCGCCAGCAGTTTCAAAAAGGCCTTTTCATCCAGCATCGGGATATCCAGCGCCCTGGCCTTGTCGGCCTTGGAGCCGGCTTCTTCACCGACAATTACATAATCGGTCTTTTTCGAGACGCTTCCGGCCACCTTGGCGCCGAGCGCCTGCAATTTCTCCTTGGCCTCGTCACGGGTCAGCGTGGCGAGCGTGCCGGTGAGCACAAAGGTCTTGCCGGCGAGCGGCTGGGCCTTGCGGCTGATCACGATCTTTTCCCAGCGCACGCCACCCTTTACCAGCTTTTCAATCACCTCGCGGTTGTGCTTCTGGTGGAAGAAACTGCGGATCTCGGCAGCCACATTTGGACCAATGCCATCGATTTCCTGCAATTGCTCTTCATCGGCATCGAGAATCGGATCGAGATCGCCGAAATGCCGAGCGAGCGCCAGCGCCGTGGCCTCGCCGACCTGCGGAATGCCAAGTGCATGCAACAGTCGTGGCAGTGTTGTGGCCTTGCTCTTGTCAATTTGCTCGATCAGGTTCTGTGCCGACTTGTCACCCATGCGCTCCAGTTCGGCGAGCCTGTCCCGGGTCAACCTGTAGAGATCGGCCACGGTCTTGACCAGACCGGTATCGACCAGCTGCTCGACCAGCTTGTCGCCGAGTCCTTCGATGTCCATGGCGCGACGCGAGGCAAAGTGCAGCAACGCGCCCATGCGTTGCGCCGGGCAGAACAGTCCGCCCATGCAACGATGCGCCGCCTCGCCTTCCTCGCGCACCACCTCGCTGCCGCACTCCGGGCATTTCTTTGGCATATGCCATTTACGCGTCAGATGCGGACGCTTTTCGGTAATCACTCCGACCACTTCCGGAATCACGTCGCCGGCACGGCGCACGATTACGGTATCGCCGATGCGTACGTCCTTGCGCTCGACCTCGTCCTGGTTGTGCAATGTGGCGTGAGTCACTGTAACGCCGCTAACGTGCACTGGTTTCAGCACCGCCACCGGAGTCACCACACCGGTGCGACCGACCGATGCCTGAATGTCCTCGACCACCGTGGTTTCTTCCTGGGCGGGAAACTTGTGGGCAATCGCCCAGCGCGGCGCGCGCGCCGTATACCCGAGCTTGTCGCGCGCGGGAAGATCATCCACCTTGTAGACCACGCCATCAATTTCGAACGGCAACCGATCGCGCCTGGCGCCAATCGAGGCGTAATACTCAAGACAACCCTCGGCACCCTTTACCTGTTTAAAGAGATCGGTGGTGCGAAAACCCCAGTCGCGCAGTTTTCCGACCACGCCCGAGTACTGTTCCGGCACCTCCCCGCCATTCACCTCCCCCAGCCCCCAAGGGAAAAAACTCAAGGGGCGGGCAGCCGTGATGCGTGAATCGAGCTGACGCAGGCTGCCGGCGGCGGCATTGCGCGGATTGGCGAACACTTTGCCGCCCTGCTTCAACTGCTCGGCATTGAGTTTTTCGAAGTTCTTTTTGGGAATGACAATCTCGCCGCGCACCTCCAGCACTTTCGGCCAGCCTTTGCCGTGCAACCGCAACGGCACGCTGCGGATGGTGCGCACGTTCTGGGTCACATCCTCGCCGGTGGTGCCGTCGCCACGCGTACCGGCTGACACCAACACTCCGTCTTCATAGCGCAGACTGATTGACGTGCCGTCGAACTTCGGTTCGGCGGTGTAGTGAATCGCCTTGTCGGTTCCGAGCCCCTTGCGCACCCGCTCGTCCCAATCACGCGCTTCCGACTCGTCGAAGGCGTTGTCCATCGAGGTCATCGGCACCTTGTGCCGGACCTCGCCGAATTCTTTCGCCGGCGTGGCTCCCACGCGTTGCGTGGGCGAATCCGGTGTAATCAGCTCGGGGTGTTCTTGTTCAAGGACCTGCAATTCGCGCAGCAGCTTGTCGTACTGGGCGTCGGAAATAACCGGCGCATCCAGGACGTAATAACGGTAGTTGTGTTCGTTGATTTCGGCGCGGAGTTCTTCCACGCGCTTTTTGATTTTTGTCAGTTCGGCCATTGCCGAATGATAAAGGGTTCTCTCTCCCGGAGGGAGAGGGTTTGGAATCGCCGAAGGCGATGCTAACTGCTTTGATTGCGGGTTCCGCCCCGCGGAAGCCGCCCAAAAGTTGTTCACATCGCCGCAGGCGATTAAATTAAGAAACAAGGATAGATGGATAGCTCGCTTTCGCGCGCTAGCTGCTAAACAACCGCATCGCGGTGGCGCTGCCCGGCACAATCCCGCGATTGGTCATCTCGTTGGCGATCCGCTCGATCTGGGTGCGGATCACCTGCAGACTTTGCTCGGTAATCGGACGCTGGTCGTGGTCCTCAAGGCGGCCATCGAGCATCTTGGCCATGCCCAGGGCGGTTTCGGCCATCTGGTTGAACACCATCACCGGCTGGTACGAGCACGGCACGTTCATGAACAACGTCAGGCCCTGGGTGCGGAAGCGGTCGAGCTTCGCGGGATCGAAGTTTCCCGGTTGATAAAGATTCGCCAGGCTGAACAAATGGCGGTTGCCCAGCGCCTGGTCGTTGCGGCGGTGATAGATATTCATCGCCCCGAAGTTGAGGTTGAAATGACGCGCCACCTGGTCAATCGACCGGCCATTGAACCCGGTGGGTCCGTTGGCCAGCAGATTGATGCTGGCCAGCACATCACTGGTTTCGCAGAACTCGTCGAGTTCTGCGGCACGTGCCAGGGCTTCCTCGAACGTGATCGACAGCTTGGTCGGCCGTTGCAGCGTGTCAGCCAGCTTGAGCGCCATCTGCGTGAAGGTATTGAGTTCGGTCTCGTTGATCGGGCCGTGAGTGTCCACCAGCTGAATGGCAACTGCGATCGAGCGGTACTGGGCGTGCTCCGGGTCACGCTCCAGGTTTGACCACAGGCCGGTGCGGTAGCCAAGGCCATAGATGTGCCGCGGCTTGTCGAGTCGATATTCGTTCTGGCGATAAATCCCGAGCGCCTTGTCACGATTCACCGGTCCCTTGCCGGGCAGGGTAACCACAAAATCGATAAGCTCGTCGGGCATGTTCTGGCGCCCGGCTGTGGCGCCGGCATCAGTTTCCGGATCATTCAGACCGAGACTCAGGTCGAGCGGCATCAACGCCGCCTGCTCGAAGTCGTTCAGTGCCTCATTGAGAACCGCGTCCGGTGTTTTGTCTGGTGGCGTCATGGCAATGACATCTGTCTTCAGAATCCTTTCCTGCGCCTCGTGCGGGGTGATGACCGGGACCTGGCGCTCCGTACCGGCGTTTTCGGTCGGGCGCATCGGCGAGATGACTGCTGGAATCTCGGGGGCCGGGCCGGAGGCGAAACGACGGCGACTGTAACGGGACTTTTCGTACGCGGTTAGCGCGACAATCCCGATGACGATCAATCCAATCAGCAACAGCGCGAGCTGTAACTCCATCCTCCTCCATGCACCGGATTGCGATCAGGACTGGGCAACCATCTCCAGCGCTTCTTCCACATCCACCGCGACTAGCCGCGACACGCCCGGCTCGGACATGGTGACACCCACCAGTTTCTCGGCAATCTCCATGCTGATCTTGTTGTGCGTGATATACACCAGCTGGGTCTTTTCCGACAACGCCTTGAGCATGTCCGAGTAGCGAACCACGTTGGCATCATCCAGCGGCGCGTCCACTTCGTCGAGGAAGCAGAACGGCGCCGGGTTCAGCTCAAACAACGCGAACAGCAAGGATACCGCGGTCAGGGCCTTCTCGCCGCCGGACAACAGATGAATGGTGCTGTTGCGTTTGCCGGGCGGACGCGCCATGACGCTCACGCCGGTATCGAGAATATCCTCGCCACTCAGTTCCAGGTAGGCGTGGCCGCCGCCGAACAGCTTTGGGAAGATCGCCTGGAAGGCGGTATTCACCTTGTCGAAGGTTTCCTTGAAACGTGTGCGAGTCTCGCGGTCGATCTTGCGGATCGCATCCTCGAGCGTGGCCAGCGCCTGCGACAGGTCCTCGGACTGCTTGTCGAGATACTCCTTGCGGGTCGATTGTTCCGTGTATTCGTCGATCGCGACCAGGTTGATCGGTCCGAGGCGCTCGATCTTGGTGGTGAGTTCTTCCAGCCGCGTGTGCCAGTCAGCTTCCGTGGCCTCCGCCGGTGTTTCGGCCAGAACCTGCTCCGGTTCCAGGCCGCCCTCGCGCACCTGCTCGGCGAGCGTGTCGCGGCGCACGGCCTGCTCCTGGCGTTGCATGCGTTCCTGCTGCAACGCTTCGCGGTCCTTGTCGATTTTTTGTTCGATGGTGTGACGCATCTGTTCCTGCTCGCGCAGGCTACTGTCGAGTTCAGAGACGGTCTGTCGCGCGCTGTTCATGCGCCCTTCTATTTCCAGTCGACGAGCGAGCGCGGCATCCAGTCTGGCCTTAAGTTCGATTTCCGGCTTGGCCTCTTCGCTCAGTAACCGTTCGAGCTCGGCTTTGCGTTCAGTCAGGTGCTGCAGTTGGCCCTGTAAACGTGAAATGCCCTGCTCGGTCGAGGCCAGCGCCGTGCGTAATGATTCCTGTTCGATCTGCATCTGGTGCAATGCATCGTTGGCGGCCTGTGCGCTGGTGCGTGCGGTATCGAGCGCATGGCGCAGCGTGTCGCGCTGGCTCAGCAGTACGGCACGCCGCTCATTGAGCGTCCCCACCTGGCCTTCGGCCGTGCTCAGCAGGGTCTGGGCGCCATGCATGTCGCCGGTCGTGCGGGCAATCTGCCCGGCGATTTCAGCGAGCTCCTGCTCGATCTGCTGGCGGCGCTGTTGCTGCTGGGCAAGATGCGCTTCGTCGTGGCCGAGCCTGGCGTGCACGGCGGCACGTTCGCGGTTGAGCTCGGCCAATAGGCGGCGGCGTTCGTCGCGCTCGCCTTCATGATCGGCAATCTTCTGCTGGGCGGCCTGCTGTTCGGTTTGTGCCACCTGCAGCTGGCTGTTCAGCGACTGGACTTCCAACACGAGGTTTTCCATCTCGCGCTCGCGGCCGAGTACACCGGCGCGCTCGCTGTCACGATCGCTGACGGCCACCCAGTTGCGCCCAACCCACACACCCTCGCGCGTCACCACCGATTCGTGCGGTGCCAGTTCGCTCCGCCGGTGCATTGCCTGTTCCAGCGAATCGGCGGCATAAATACCGGCCAGTAACGGAGCGAAGTCTGCCCTGGCCTGGACCTTCGACAACAACGTTGGCCAGCGGCCGCCTTCCCCCGATACAACGGTAGCGCCACTTTCAAACAGGGTGAGATCCGCCTGCTTCAGGCCCTGGATGTCAGATTGGTAGCGATCGAGCGACTCTACGCAAACCGCCGCCAGGTCGGTGTCGAGNNACGCGCTCCACGGCGCGTTCCCAGCCGGCCTCGACGTTCATGAGCGAGGCGAGCCGTACCGCCGACGTGAGATTCCGCTGCGCCAGCCAGTCTTTGAGGGTGGCGTCGTGCTGGCCGAAGGCCGCCGCCTGCAGTTCCTGCAGGCCGGCCAGGCGCGCCTCGCTCTTTTGCTGTTCGCCGCGCATGGATTCAATACGGGCATTGACGGCGTCGAGGGCGCCCCGCGCATCACGGATGCGCGTTTCATTGTCTTCGAGCTCGCGCTCGCCGTCGCCGTAACTGGCGTCGCGCTCTGCAACTTCCCGGCGCAGGTCCTCGACACTCAGACCCTGAAGCGCCTCTTCAAGTGCGCGCAGTTCGCCCTGCAGTCGCGCCTCACGTTCGCGCAGATTGTTGAGCTGGCTCTCGAGGCTCTTGAGCCGTGCCGATTCGACGTCGCGGATGCGCGCCGGCTCGGCCGACTCATTACCGAATACTTCCCAGCCGGTCTGCCATTCAAGCATGGCCTGTTCGGCGGCAGCCAGTGCCGCGGCCATTTGCGCCCGCGCGGCCTCGTACTCCGCCGTGCGTGGTACGCCCTGCTCGATACGGCCACGCAGTTCGGCGAGCTTCTGCTCATCGCTCTTGAGGTGTGTCCCGGCCTCGTCCCAGGTGCGGGTCAGCTGCTCGAACTCGCGGCGATGTTGCTCGACGGTGTCGCGCGCATGCTGAATGGCCTGTTCGATATTCGTGACTTCGGCGCCGGCCGCGTAGAACTCGGCCTGCACCGTGTTGTGCTGATCATTGGCCTCGGTGTGAGCCACCCGCAGCCGCTCGATCTCGGCCTCGGTCGCGCGCAACTCGGCGATAATGCCTTCGAGCGCGATTTCCTGGGTCGTCAGGTGCGCGTCGTGTTCCTTCAGTCCTCCGTCCATCGTCTTCCAGCGCAGACTCAGCAGCTGGGCGCGCACCGTGCGCTCTTCGGCCTTAAGCTCCTTATAGCGCTGCGCCGCGCGTGACTGGCGCTGCAAACGGTTGAGCTGGGTTTCCAGTTCCTTGCGGATGTCTTCGACGCGCGACAGGTTCTCGCGAGTGTGTTTGATGCGGTTCTCTGTCTCGCGCCGGCGCTCCTTGTAGCGCGATACCCCGGCCGCCTCCTCGAACATGCCGCGCAGATCTTCCGGCTTGGACTCGATGATGCGCGTCACCATGCCCTGCTCGATGATCGAGTAGGCGTGCGGGCCGGCGCCGGTGCCGAGGAACAGGTCGATGATGTCCTTGCGCCGGCACTTGGTCTTGTTGAGGAAATAGTCGCTCTGGCCGTCGCGCCCAGCCTCGCGCTTGATCGAGATTTCGCTGTAGCCGGCATACTGGCCAGGGGCGGTTCCGTCGGCATTGTCAAAGAGGATCTCCACCGATGCCTTGCCCACCGGCTTGCGGTTGTTGGATCCGTTGAAGATCACATCGGCCATCGAGTCGCCGCGCAGCTGCTTGGCGGAGCTCTCGCCCATCACCCAGCGCACCGCGTCGATCACATTTGACTTGCCACAACCGTTCGGACCGACGATACCGATCAGATTGGCTTCCATCGGGATGGACAGGGGATCGACGAACGATTTGAAACCGGCGAGCTTGATCTTCTTGATGCGCATTACGTTTGAACCGGGATGGGGTAAACTTCAGTCAATTGAGCAGCGTTTTCAGGCGCCGCCACGCTAGCATACGGAAACCAAAATGCCTACCCAACCCTCCAAGCAGCTGGAGACTTTCGAGAATCCGAATCCGGAGCGCGATTATATCATCGAGATCACGATGCCGGAGTTTACTTGTCTGTGCCCGAAAACCGGCCAGCCGGATTTCGCCACCCTCTATCTCGAGTACATACCCGACAAGCGATGCGTCGAGCTCAAATCGCTGAAACTGTACATCTGGTCCTTCCGCAATGAAGGCGCCTTTCACGAGGCCGTCACCAACCGAATTCTGGGTGATCTCGTCACCGCTACCCTGCCGCGTTACATGCGCCTGACTGCCGAGTTTTACGTGCGCGGCGGGATTTTTACCACCGTCTCGGTCGAACACCGAAAATCCGGGTTTGCCCCGCCCCGGCCGCTGGCACATACCCCAACCGAATTCGACGAATCGCACGAACTGTCCGGACACGAGCCGCCCGAACCGCTGCCGCCAAACGAGCGACCGCGCGCTACACGTGCTGAAATCGCACCCACCAGCCAACGTTTCCGCATGCTGGCCCGCAATCCACGCACCGATGACGAGCTGCCCGCCACGCCACCGCTGCCAACCCCGAAAATCCGCGGTGCCCAGAAACCGGCCACGCCGGTCGCCGCGGCCCGCAAGGATCTGTACCTCGGCATCGACCTCGGTACCTCCAGCTGCCGGGTAGTGGCCGTCGACAACAAGGGGAACGAGGTCGGTCAGGTGGAAACCCCGGTGCCGCTGCCGGTCAAGCACGATAACCAAATTACCCAGGATCCGCTGTTGTGGTGGAAGGCCGTAACCGCCGGCCTGGCCCAGTTGCTCAAGCAGGTCGATGCCAGTCGTGTGGCCGGTCTGGCCGTGGACGGTACCTCCGGCACGTTGCTGCTGACCGATGCCAAGGGACAGCCGGTCACTCCGGCCCTGATGTATAACGACGCACGCGCCGTGGCCGAATCCGAACAGATCATTGCGCTCGCCGGGCGCGCCGGCGGCGCCCTTGGGGCCAGCTCGGCGCTCGCCAAGTTGCTGTGGCTCCAGAACCAGGGTCTGACCGCCAAGGCCGCCCATGCCCTGCATCAGGCCGACTGGGTAGCCGGCATGCTGTCCGGACGCTTCGGCGTCAGTGATCACAATAACAGCCTGAAGCTTGGATACGATGCCGAAGCACAGTCCTGGCCCAAGTGGATGTCCGGACTCGGCTTGAAAAAGGGTTTGTTGCCCGAGGTGCTGCGTCCTGGAACCGAAATCGGCAAGATTAGCGCCGAAGTGGCCAAGACACTGGGATTACGCCCGGAAACACGGGTTTTGGCTGGCACCACCGATGGTGTGGCCTCGTTTCTCGCAGCCGGGGCCACCACCCCGGGACATGCCGTCACCGCCCTGGGTTCGACACTGGTACTCAAGTTGTTGTCGGACAAGCCGGTATTCGATGCCCAGCATGGCATCTATAGTCACCGCCTGGGCAATACCTGGCTGGTGGGCGGAGCCTCGAATTCCGGCGGGGCCGTGCTGCTCCAGTACTTCAAGCTTGAACAGATTCGCGAGATGACCAAGCAGCTCGACCCGGAAAATCTTACCGGGCTCGAGTACTACCCGCTGCCCGGGGTTGGGGAGCGCTTTCCGGTCAATGACCCGAATATGATGCCGATCCTCGAGCCTCTGCCGGGCGACAGCGTTACCTTCTTCCAGGGGATTCTCGAGGGAATTGCCGGCATCGAGGCCCATGGTTACCAGCTGCTGCACAAGCTTGGGGCCCCCAAAGTCACCGAGATACGTACTACCGGCGGTGGCGCTCAGAATCCGGCCTGGACTCGAATTCGCGAACGCATTATTGGAGTACCGCTGAAACCGGCTCGCTCCAATATGGCCGCTTACGGAACCGCCCTGCTGGCAGCTGGGCATTTTGCCAAGGCATTATGATTATCTGGTCTACACTGAACTAACGGGTCGGGAAGGGCTCGCGGCAAAGCAGGCATAACCAGCCCCGTCTAATTCTGATCCGTGTTTTTCCGATACTGCCCGCCATGTACGCGCGTCAGTTCGGGTTCGGGATGTGATTCAGGCAAGGATGCAGCATTCAGTATTTTCAGAGCGTAAACAAGGAGGTTGCCCCATGAACCCAACCAAACGACGCGTCTCCGCATTGACTCTGGACCCGCTGACCCAGTTGCCCGAACGGAACAGCTTCCGCACCCTGCTGGAGGCTGAGTTCAACAACGGCGTTCGCCGCCATTCATCGCTGGGGCTCATCCTGTTTGATATCGACCGTTTCAAGGTCGTGAACTACGGCTATGGCGAGGAACAGGGCAACGCCGTACTGCGTCATGTCGCCCAACTCGCACAACAGTGCCTGCCATCGGCAGGCCGCCTGAGCCGCTGGGGCGGCCAGGAATTTCTCTGCCTGCTGCCGGCCGCCGGCAAGGAACAGACCGAATCGCTGGCCACGCACCTGCGCGAAGCCATAGAACAATCCGCGATCACCATCAACGGCATGACGCTGCAGGTCACTGCCAGCTTTGCCACGGCCAGCTATCCGGAAGACGGTGACACCCTGGAAAAACTGCTGGCGGCCTGTGGCGCCGCCTTGCACCACGCGAAATCTTCGGGCCGCAACCGCGTGATCCCGGCCAGCCGGGTACATGCCGAACTGTTTGGTGCCGGACGCCTGATCGATCAGGCACTGCGCGATCACCGCCTCGTGCCGGCTTACCAACCGATCGTCGACATGGACAGCGGCGCAGTGGTGGCTGAAGAAGCCATGGCCCGGATCATGAGCAGCAGCGGACGGGTGATACCGGCCAGTGCCTTCATGGAAGCGGCGCGCCAGCTGCAGCTCACCTACCAGATTGACCGTGCAATATTGTTGCAGACTTTCTCGCATTGCATCGCGTCTCTGCAGGACAGTCAGCCGATCTCCCATTTCGTGAATATTTCCGGCAACCTGCTCCATCATCCGGATGTTGTCGAGGAGATCCTGCACGAGGCTCACCGTACCTGCGCGGCCTGCGGCAATCGGGTCGGGCCGGTAAAACCCCTGGTCATCGAAATCACCGAGCGCGAGCTGCTGGAAGACCTGCCGTCGGTGCGCCAGCGCCTCAAGCCGTTTCTGGATTTTGGCCTGCGGCTGGCGCTGGATGATTTCGGCAGCGGCTATTCGTCATATCGCTATCTGGCCGATCTGCCGTTCTCGTTCCTGAAGATCGATGGCGAACTGATCCGGCGCCTGACCGAATCCCGGGTACGGACCATCGTGCAGGGCATTCAGCGAACGGCCCAGGAGCTGGGTATTGTCACACTGGCGGAGTATGTCGAAAACCGGGAGATCGCCACGATCGTGCGCGACCTCGGCATCCAGTGGGGGCAGGGTTACTACTACGGTAAACCGAAGATACAGCCAACCCGGCTTTCGTCGTCTCTGGCATCCTAAAAAACGGGCCGCGCAAGCGCAGCCCGTTATCAGGAAAAATACAAACCACTTAACCTTCGACCACGCCTTCGGCGCCGCCGGTTTCACCTTTGTTGTCTTTCCAGGAGATCTTCAGCTTGTCGCCGTTCTTGGCGTTCGCGAAGCGAAACCCGAGCAGCGGGTTCTCAGAAACGGCGATACCCATAGTGGCGGTGGCGGCGACCTTGCCATTCAGCGCGACCGTCATTTCCTGAATATAGTGGGCCGGAATCGGCTTGCCGCTGGCCTTGTCCTTGCGCAGTCCGGTTTCCATCGGATGGTTCACGAGCACCAGCACTTCAATCTGGCCTTCCTGGGTGCGGGTGCGGATTTTGGTTTCTCTTGCCATGGATGTTGTCCTCGAATTCGTCGATTAACCGCCGCA
>DKBE01000055.1:54875-69425 GCA_002451085.1 Proteobacteria bacterium UBA6908
TTGAGGAAGGTTCTGCGGTTGATGAGAGACACAGCTTTTCTCCTTAACGTATTTATGGGGTTTTTGGTTGCAGGGCGATTCCTGATCTCGGCAGGGTCATCGTGAACATGTTCGGCGCGACACCCACAGCCGGGCTATGTGCTGAATCGTGTACGGGAATAGACGCTAACCCGGGGTGAATTATTCCTTGGCGTCGCCACCATTCGCCAGCAATGGCTCCAGTTCGCGCAGGGCACGCTCATAGACTTCGCGCTTGAAGGCCACAATCTGCTCCAACGGACTCCAATACTCCACCCACTGCCAGCGGTCGAATTCCGGGTGATCACAGGCATTCAGGCGCACGTGCGCCTCATCGCCCAGAAACCGGAGCAGAAACCAGATCTGTTTCTGTCCGCGAAAAACTGATGACCGCGAGGAACGACGAAACTGGCTGGGAATATCGTAGTGCAACCAGTCCTGGGTGCGACCGATTACCGAAACGTGTTGTGGCTGCAGACCGACTTCTTCGTGCAGTTCCCGATACAGGGCCTGCTCCGGAGTTTCATGCGCCTTGATCCCGCCCTGCGGAAACTGCCATCCGCTGTTGCCACAACGCCGCGCCCAGAATACCCGGTTATCGCGGTTGCAGAGAATGATGCCCACATTCGGACGGTAACCCTGTTCGTCAATCATGTCCTGACTACCATGTCGCATCGTCCGGGAAGATGACCGGATTTTTTCACGAACCACCGGTGCACGGCAATCACCTGCTTCGGTTTCCCTGTGCGGTGATTCCCGTTTATCCTTGGCGCGCCCTCGTTTCCGGAGCATCCCGTGAGTCTCGCCATTTTTGATCTCGACAATACGTTGTTGCGTGGCGACAGCGATCACGCCTGGGGTGAATTTCTGGTCGAACAGGGGGTGGTCGATCGCGAACGCTTCACGACCGAGAATGACCGCTACTACGCCGCCTATCTGGCCGGGACGCTCGATATCTACGAATTTCTCGAACAGCACCAGTTGCGCCCGCTCGCCGAACATGACCGCGCCATGCTCAACCGCTGGCGTGACGAGTTCATGCGCACCCGAATCGGCGCACTCATCACGCCTGCCGCCCGTGCGCTGGTCGACCGGCATCGCGCGCGCGGTGACACCCTGCTCATCATTACGGCCACCAACAGCTTTATTACTACACCGATCGCGGCGGCCTTTGACATTCCAAACTTGATCGCCACGGAACCGGAGGAGATCGACGGCCGTTTCACCGGCAAGGTGGCCGGCATACCGTCCTACCGTGAAGGCAAGGTCACGCGCCTCACCGATTGGCTGCACGACCGCCACGATACGCTTGAGGGAAGCTGGTTTTACAGCGATTCGCACAACGACCTGCCGCTGCTCAACATGGTGACCCATCCGGTGGCGGTGAATCCGGACGACCAGCTCGCGGAGTACGCCCGGATTCGCGGCTGGGCCGTGATGGAGCTGGCATGACGGCGGCGACCGGTCTGCGCCTGGCGCTGACCATCGTTGCACCGCTCTCGATTCTCATCGCCATGGCCGTTGGCAGCGTATCGATCGCACCCGACACACTCTGGCAGGTACTCACCGGCCGTGAGGCCGGGCTGGCGTCGACACTGGTGCTCGAGCTGCGCCTGCCGCGCGCACTCACGGCATTTGCAGTCGGTGGCTTGCTGGCTCTGGCCGGCACCCTGCTGCAGGCCCTGTTGCGCAACCCGCTGGCCGATCCGTATATCCTCGGTGTCTCCGGTGGCGCGGCCGTGGCCACACTCGCTGCCCTGCTGGCTGGCGCAGGTGGCCTGTGGGTCAGCGGCAGTGCCATGGCGGGAAGCCTGATTGTGATGTTGATGGTATTCGGCCTGAGCCACGGCCGTGGCCACTGGACGGAAATGCGACTGCTGCTGACTGGCGTGGTGATGGCGGCCGGCTGCGGCGCTCTGGTGAGCCTGATGCTGGCCCTCTCGCCCGAGACACGGCTGTCATCCCTGCTCTTCTGGCTGCTCGGCGACCTGGGACAACCGGTCTCGCCCGTTGCCGGACTGATCGTGCTCGGTGTTGGCCTGTTGCTCGTCATGCCCTTTGCACGCGCCCTCAACCTCTACACCCGCGGTGAGGCGGTGGCCGCGGCGCTGGGCGAAAACATCGTACTGCTGCGTTACGGATTGTACTTTCTGGCCTCGCTGCTGACGGCCACGGCCGTAACCCTTGCCGGCGCGATCGGCTTCGTCGGGCTGGTCGTCCCACATGGCCTGCGTTTGCTCGGATGCGCCGATCATCGCTGCCTGCTGGTGAATGTCGTGCTCGCCGGCGGCAGTCTGCTGACCCTGGCCGATGCGCTGGCACGCACGGTGATTTCGCCAGCACAGTTGCCGGTCGGCGTGATCACGGCATTGCTTGGAGTGCCGGTGTTTTTGCTGCTGTTGTCGCGTCACTCGCGAAAATCGCCATGAGTATTCCCGCCCGTCTGGAAACCATCGATCTGTCGCTGAGCGCCGGCGATCGTACCCTGATCGGTGGCCTGTCGGTGCGGTTCGAAGCCGGTCAGAACTGGGCCATACTCGGCGCCAACGGCAGCGGNNGGGTACGCGCCCGCCGCCTCGGGGTACTGTTCCAGGAACAAGGAAACACCCTGACCGCAACGGTACGCGAAACCGTGCTGACCGGGCGCCATCCCCACCTTGGCCGCTGGCAGAGCGAAGGCCCACCCGATATCGCCGCTGCCACGGCAGCACTTGCGTTGACTGACTTGACCGGACTTGAGCAACGCAACACCGATTCGCTTTCCGGGGGTGAACGCCGGCGCATGGAGCTGGCCGCGCTACTGACCCAGGACACACCGATCAGTCTCCTGGATGAGCCAGTCAATCACCTCGATCCGCATTACCAGATCGGGCTGTTGGGAAAAGTCTGCGAACGTGCCCAACGTCCCGGGCACCTTAATCTGATCGTGCTGCATGACGTGAATCTGGCCCTGCGCTTTTGCAGTCATGGACTGTTGCTTTTGCCTGGCGGCGAAACACGTCACGGTCGACTGGAAGACACCGTAGACAGTGCCGTACTGCAGCAGGTTTATGGCTGTGCCATGCGTGAAATCCGCGATACCCGGCAGCGCTTGTACCTGCCGGCCTGAGCACCAACAGTCGCTAGGAACCGTTATCAAATACGGTATACTGCGCGGGTGAGAACGCTTTGTTGTTGTGCTCTCGTTTCAGGGTGCAAGCCTTGCGCCCTTCCCTTTTATCAACCCCATTTTCCGTGATGTCCCTGCATCTTCTGCCCGGTAGTTTGCGCGCTCGCATGGCGCTGGCCTTCTCGCTGTTGTTGATCATGGCCATCGTACTTGCCATGGGTCTGTTTGCCACGCGTCTCGCGCAGTCGGAACTCGAAACCCGCCAGGAACTGGGACAAAGCCTGATTCAGCTGCTCGAACCGGTCACCCAGCAACTGGTTCTGCAACCGGCGGCGGCGGCGCGCAATCCGGTGCTGCGCAAAACGCTGGACGAAGTCAGCCGCCACCCTGCCATTGCCATGCTGCGTATTACGGATAGCGAGCAGCATCCGCTCTACGCCGTGGAACGATCAACGGAACCGGCCAGCGCCATGACCCGTCTGATCCTCGGCGAGGATCCGGCCGCACGCCGGATAGCGGCTGAATTCAGTTACGCCAAAGACAAGATCGGGAAAATTGAGCTCGTCTTGTCCTACGGGCCGTTCAATCAACACATTCACCGCCTGGTGCTCGACAGCGCCGTGTTTCTCGGCCTGCTGCTGGTACTCAGCATCGCCCTCACCTTCTCCTTGCTGACCCGGTTTACGGCGCCGCTTCGCCCTCTGACCCAGATCGCACGCGAGGTCTCGCGTGGCAACTGGTCGCCGAATGTCCAACTCATCGATTCCGGAAGCCGCGAGATGCGCGAACTCAATCAGGCCTTTTCGGCCGGCGCCGCGAGCATGCGCCACTATATCCACAGCCTCGAGGAAACCCGTGAGCTGCTGGAGCACAGCGAGAACCGCCTGCGCAAGCTGATCAACGGCATGCACGAGATCCTGTTTGAACTCGACAAAGACGGGCACCTCTGCTTTCTGAATCCCGCCTGGGAGCAACTCACCGGCCACAGCATCGACGAATCTCTCGGACGCCGCATGACAGCCTTCCTGCCCGCACCCGACACATCCGTCCTGTTCTCCCTGGAGCGCCTGCCCCAGCTGCACGAGCGGCGGCATGAAATCGCCTTGCGCGCCGCCAGTGGCAAGACCCTGTGGGTTCGTCTGGATGCCGACGCGCAAACTGACGGCAACGGTCAATTCACCGGCGTCATTGGCACGCTCGGGGACATCACCGAAAGCGTCGAGCTCAACCGCCAGCTGACGCAGTACCAGGATGACCTCTATCACCTTTCGATTACCGATGCGCTCACTGGCCTGCACAACCGCCGCCACTTCGATACCCAGCTCGAGGTAATTCTCGCAGACCATCTGCAGCATCACCTGCCGATGTGCCTGGTGATCGTCAATGTCGATGGTTTCAAGTTCATCAATGACACCTATGGCCATCCGGCCGGTGACGAGGTGCTGCGCACGCTCGGCACCCTGCTGAACCGCATGGCGCGGGATCGCGACTATCTTGCGCGCCTGGCGAGCGATGAATTCGTCATGATCTTGCGCAACACCACGCTTGAAGAAGCCACGCGGATTGCCCGGCAACTGCACGAATCCGTCAGCGACACTCGCTCGACCCTGCCGGTCGGACACGTGCAGTTGCAATGCAGCATCGGTGTCGCCGCCGCACCGGAACACGGACTGACGGCTCAGGAACTCCTGAGTGCCGCCGATGTGGCGCTCTACCATGCCAAGCGTCGCGGCCCCAACCGGGTTGAAGTGTTTTCACCCAATCTCAATCAGAATCTGATGTCGGTCTTCAGCCAGGGTTTCCGGCTGCGTCATGCCCTTGAGCAGGGCAATCTGATGCCGGCATTTCAGCCAATCTGCGATATCACCAGCGGCCAGCCCATCGCCTATGAAGCGCTGGCACGCATGCAACATGAAGGCAGCCTGATCCAGGCGGCAGATTTCATCGGTGTCGCCGAGGAACTCGGACTCACGCGCGATATCGATCTGCGCATCATCGAACAATCGCTGCGACTGGCGCCGGTCGGATACGGGCTGTTCCTGAATCTGGATCCAACATCGTTCCAGGACCGCGGGTTTGCACGGGAACTGGGCGCACTGCTGGGTCCGGCCTGTGCGAGTGGTCGCGCCATCACCATCGAAATTACCGAACGCGGCAGCGTCGCCCTATCCGAAGAACTGTTTGACGACATCCAGTACCTGCGCGGACTGGGCTGCAAACTGGCGCTGGATGATTTCGGCAGCGGCTACTCCACGTACCACTTCCTGAATCTGTTTCAGCCCGATTACCTCAAGATCGAAGGCGCGTTCGTGCGGCGCATGCTTGAACACGAATCCGATCGCAAGATTGTCGAGCACATCCACGAACTCGCCGCTTCCTTCGGCGCGCAAACCATCGCCGAGAGCGTCGAAAACGAAGCCACCCGCCAGGCCTTGCAGAAACTCGGCATTCGCAGCGCCCAGGGCATGCATCTGGGTTCTCCACGCCTGTCCGGCGAACACTGATTTAAAAAACCACAATTGACAGCTGGATTTGGACTCACTAGAGTGCCGTGCAGCTTCAGGTGCTCACCGGATTGTTGATCCGGGAGTGAAACGGGAAGCCGGTGCGCGTGCCCTGCACGCAATTCCGGCGCTGCCCCCGCAACGGTAAGCGCGTTGTAATGAATCGAGGTGGACCGCCCGGTCCACCAGCCACTGTGTCAACGACACGGGAAGGTGATTCACTACAGACACGTGCGAGCCCGGAGACCGGCCTGAAGCCCACTGCAATGCTGCGGAGGGCGGCCGGTCGTGCGGATCACTCCGTTCTGACTTCCTCTCTCCCGGCATTGCGTCATTCAATTTCAGCGTGCGCACGTGGGGTGCGCCGGGAGTCAAACCGTGTTTCGCCTGTTCTCCGTGTCGGCCGTCGTGGGTTTGTGCTGCATTCTGAATATGCCGGCCGAAGCCGATGATCGTTCACCACCGGTTGTGGTAACCGCCACTCGTGTCCCGACGTCGATCGAGGATCTCGGCAGTTCTGTGACCGTGATCGACGCCGGTGAAATCGAGCGCCGGCAATGGCGCACCCTGCCCGACGCGCTGGCCGCCGTTCCCGGCCTGCATGTTGTGCAATCCGGTGGCACCGGTTCGACCGCCGCCGTGTTCATGCGTGGCGGGAACTCCAATCACACCCTGGTCCTGATTGACGGGGTTCGTGCGTCGGATCCGAGCCACCCGAGCGGCGCCTACGATTTTGCACACATCCTGCTCGAAGATGTCGAGCGTATTGAGATCGTACGCAGCCCGCAAAGCACGCAGTATGGATCGGATGCGTTGGGCGGCGTCATCCAGATCTTCACGCGCCGCGGCCAAGGCCCGATGCAAGTCTCCGGGCAGGTCGAAGCCGGGTCCTTTCGCAGCCATCTGGAAAATGCCAGCCTGCGAGGCGCCACCCCGCTCATTCACTATGCCTTGAACGTGACCCACAGCGATACGGCCGGACAATCCATCACGCCGGAACGTTTACGCGCCGGGCAGCCTGCCGAAGCGGATGGCTACCGGAACACCACCTATTCCGGGCGCGTTGGGGTCACCCCAACATCCCAACTGTCGGTACAACTGATCTCCCGATACACCAAATCGCACGCGGATCTTGATGTCGGCAGCGGCGAGGACCTGGATTCCTACAATAAATCCAGCCAGGCTTCCAACCGGCTGGAAGCGCGTGGCAGCTTCTTCAATGACTTCTGGAAACCGATGTTGGCCGTATCACACACCTGGCATCACCGGCTGGACTGGAATGAACGCCAGACTCCACTGGGGGACGAGGACCACACCCGATATAACGGCGAGCGCCTGAAAACCGAATTCCAGAATGATTTTCGTGTATCCGCTTCCAACACGCTCTCGCTGGGCGCCGAAACCGAGAAGGAAACGATGAAATCCGAAGGTGAATCTGTTTACGGATCCGCTTTTGGCGACTTCATCATCTCCCAGAACACCAATGCCTCGGCACGCAGTTCCACCGCCTATCTCCTGGACCAGCATGCCCAGGGGAAATATTTTCGCATCAGTGGCGGCCTGCGAGTGGACGATCACGATTCGTTTGATCCGGTGACCACGTGGCGGGTGACACCGCTCGTGATATTTCCTGACACCGCCACGCGACTCAAGGCCAGTGTCGGCACTGGCTACAAGGCGCCATCGCTGTATGAACGCTATGGTCGCTCACCCACCAATTACGGCACCCAGTACGTCGGCAATCCGAACCTGTTGCCCGAGGAAAGTACGGGCTGGGAAGCCGGGATCGAACAGGCATTGCTGGGCGGACGCATGGACACCGGCGTGACCTATTTCCAGAACCGTTACGATCGTCTCATTCAGACCATTTACCTGCCGAGTTTTGACAGCACCACCGTCAATATCAACGGTGCCGAGTCGCGTGGCGGTGAATTGTATCTGTCCATGCGCCCGGTTCGTTCTGTTCAACTGCGTCTTGATTACACCTATACCCGTACTCGCGATGATGCCGGTCTGGAACTGTTGCGCCGACCACGGCACCGTGGACATCTGGCCATGGACCTTCATCCGATGCCGAAGCTGGGCTTCACCGCGGAAGCACTCTATGTCGGCGAGCGCCAGGACATCGATCGGGTCAGCGGCTTGCGCATTACCGCCCCGGACTACACGGTGGTGAATGTCGGGGGGTCCTGGTCATGGTCACACTCCGTGTCAATCTATGCGCGGATCGAAAATCTCCTGAATCGCGAGTATGAACCGGCCAGCGGATTTCAGGCTTTGGGTCGGGCCGGTTTCATCGGCCTGAAAGGGACGATCTGACATGACGACTCGGCGTGAACCAGCGACTCTGCACCGCCGACTGACGGGCTTTATCCTGCTATCCATCCTGGTCCATGCCCTGTTTTGGGNNTTATCGACACAACCTCTGCACACCCCGATTGCCCATCGGGTGCCGGAGGTGATCCCGGATTCGCGACCAGCCGTGGCGACCCGCTTCCCGATTACGCAACCGTTGCCCGCAGTGTCGGCTTCCGCCACTGCATCAGATGCCGTCACCAACCACCTGCAGAGTCTGTTGCACGATTCGCTGAACCGTCACTTCGTCTATCCCGCCATGGCTCGCCGCCTGGGTTGGGAAGGACGGGTTGAATTGCGGGTGTGTCTCGATCCGGAGGGGCGCGTGTATGGGTTGCGCGTGCTCCAGTCGTCCGGCTATCCGTTACTCGATGAGGATGCCGTGCTAACCCTTCAGCGAATCGGATCCATTCCGCTCGCACGCACGTGGTTGCCGAAACAGGGTTATGCGACCACACTGCCGGTTATCTACAAGCTGAACGAAGGGTGATCCGGATGGGGCACCGGCTGACCAAAATCTACACGCGCACCGGCGACGACGGCACAACCGGCCTGGGTGATGGTGCGCGCGTTCCGAAAGATCACCCGCGGGTTGAGGCATTCGGCGCTGTCGATGAACTCAACAGTGTGCTTGGACTGCTGCTCACCGAGTCGACGGGAGACGCTCTGCAAGCGGGGCTGACCCGGATCCAGCACACCCTGTTCGACCTGGGTGGAGAACTCAGCATCCCTGGGCGCGTGGTGTTGACCGACGACCAGGTGACGCAACTGGAGAATCAGCTGGACCACTTGAATGAATCGTTATCGCCGCTCAAGGAATTCATCCTGCCGGGCGGATCTCGAACCGCCGCGCTGTGTCACCTGGCCCGGACCGTCTGCCGGCGCGCTGAGCGACGGGTGTATTCACTGTCCTGCACGGACACGATCAACCCGGTCTCGTTACGTTATCTCAACCGGCTTTCGGATCTGCTGTTTGTCATAGCGCGCTATGCCAACCGTGAACAGGACGTCCCCGATGTGCTTTGGCAGCCCAAGGCCAGGGGGTCGTAAGGCTCAGTGTTCGCGCGCCAGTGAGGCGCGGGCCTCGTCGAGAATACCGCAAAGGCGTTCCGCGCCTTCCAGCACACGCGGTGACTGGCGGAGCACCAGGTCCGATGGCATCGGATACAAACGACCTTCGCGCACAGCACGCAGGCTTACCCGCTCCTGCCACCAGTCCTGCATCGAATCACGCGTGCCGAGCGAATCGCTAAACAGCACAGCGTCCGGATTTTCCAGCAGCACCACTTCGGTACTGACCTCCGGGGCCAACAGCTCGGATGCGGCAAACAGGTTGCGCCCGCCACACAGGGTGATCAATTCATGCACCATGTGCCGGTAACTGAGCGTCATGAGCGGCTGTATCGAGATTTGCACGAAAACCCGCACCGTGGATTTTCCGGATTGCCGCTGACGCAGCTGCGCCAGCCGTGTACGAAATCTGTCTGCCGCTGTACCGGCCTCGGTGCTGCTACCGGCCAATCGTCCGAGGGCGATGAGCGTGTCCGGCAGGCGGTCCAGACGCTGCGGTTCGGCGATGAACACCGGAATGCCGAAGGAACGCAGCGCCTCCAGGTCGGTTTGCGCATTGCCGCCACGCCAACCCACCGCCAGATCCGGTTTCAGGGCCAGCACTCGTTCCATATCGAGTCGTAACCCGGCACTCACCGTCGGCCGTTGGCGGGCCGGTGGCGGGTAATCGCTGAACGCTGAAACACCAACCACCCGATCACCGGCACCCGCCGCAAACAGCAATTCCGTGGCATGCGGTGCAAGACTGACGATGCGTCGGGCCGGCGCCGGCAGGCGCAGGACCTGACCGGCGTCATCGGTCACGGTAATGTCGGCGAACGTAACCGGAAGTCCGGTCACCAGCGCCACCAGCAGGATCGATAGCCGCCGCCACATGACGGTCAGTAGCTCCATGGCGTGAGCGAGTGGCGGCCATGAAACGACAACACCGGAAAGGCATCGGCCCCGAAACCCTGAACGCGTACCCGGGTGAGGCCGGCATTGTCGACTTGAATGCGGAACAGGTTTTCCAGTGGACTGCCCAGCACCAGCGTCATGATCAGGCGCGTGATGCCGGCATGCCCGACAATCAAAACATGCTTGCCGGCTTCGGTCGTCAGAATATCCTGCCAGACACTGGCCACCCGATCACGAAACGCAATCAGCGTTTCCGCGCCTTCCGGACGATTGTTTACCGGATCACGCCAAAAACGTTCAAGCCGGCTTGGGTCCTCCTGCCGCAAGTCGTCCGGCGTTCGCCCTTCCCAGACTCCGAAACCGATCTCCATAAGCCGCGGTTCGACATGCAAAGGCAGCGTTCGTTGTGTGGCCACGTCGCGCGCAAACTCGACACAGCGCTTCAGTGACGAGCTGTAAATCACGCTCCATTCTCCCTGCTCGCGAATGGCCGCGCGCATCTGCTGCCAGCCTTTCTCGCTGAGCGGATCATCCGTCTGGCCACGATAACGCCGACCGCCCACGGGCTCGCCATGGCGGAGCAGGTCGATGACCGTTGTCGAGGACGTGGTAGCGCTCACCGCGAATGGCTGGACATGACGTTGAGGGAAACGGCCGCTGACAGGTTTAGCGCGTGATGAATCCGGCCAGATGAGCGCCGACCATCAGGATGCCGATGGCCAGCCAGAACAGCATGACACGCCAGACCAGCGCCAGCGCGCGTCGCACATCGACGGCACCGGGCAAGGCCGCCGGAGGAATCGATGTATTGCCATAGGCGTCCTGTTCGGCCGTATCTTCACAGTTATCCAGGTGCAGGGCGCCAAGTCCGGAGGCCAGCAACGGACCACTGTTGATGTCTGACCACATCCCGGCGCGTTTCCGCCAGCAATGCAGTGCGTCTTCGAAACTGCCCATCACCGCATACGACAACGCGGTAATCCGGGCCGGTACCCAGTTGAGCAGATCATCCAGTCGTGCGGCAGCCCAACCGAATTCAGCAAATTGCGGCGTGCGATTTCCCCACAGGCGATCCAGCACCGCCACCATGCGCTGAAGCATGACCCCAAAGGGTCCAAGCCACAGGAACCAGAACAAGGGCGCGACCGCCAGCATGTTGCACTGACGCAATACCGCCTCGACCGTCGCGTGCGCCACGCCGGCGCTGGTGGTTTCAACCGTATCCTTTCCGGTCATCTCCTTGAGGCGCGCGGCCGCTTCCGGAACATTGCCAGCCTCCAGTGCTGCGGCCACCGCCTGCGAGAGCTGGCCAAGGCGATGCAAATCCACACAGAAATACAACACCACCACGGCAAAACCGAAAGCCAGCACACCGGCTATCTGTCCGAGCACATAACTGGCAAGGAGCACCACCACCCCGACAGGAACAACGGCCAGCAACAGGGCGGCGACCCCCTGCGAACGCATGCCGCCGTTGAAGCGCTCTTCGATGGATTCTGCCCAGTCGCTGTACCAGGCCCACAGGCGGAAGCCGCCGCGATCCGGCAACCACCGATCCAGCGCCAGCGCCAGCAGGATGATAGTGAGTAAGGTGGTCATTTTCGCGGTTGAATCATGATGAGACGAGACTGGAAATGTACGGGCTCACTCCGGGTGTCGCAAGTGCATTCAGGATAGCGTAGCGGCGAGTGCCCGCCGATAGCGCATCCAATTGAAGTACGGTCCCGGGTCGGTCTTTCGCTCCGGGGCAATATCGGCATGACCGACGACACGCGTCGGGGTGATCCCGGCATAGGTCTGGCGCAGGGCATGGGTCACTGCAATCAGTGACACATACTGTGGCTCCTCGAACGGACTGTAATCGGATCCTTCCAGCTCAATACCAATTGAAAAATCATTTACCCGAGACCGTCCGGCCAGCTCGGATTGACCTGCATGCCAGGCACGTCGATGAAACGGGATGAACTGGACGATCTCTCCATCACGCCGGATCAGCAGGTGTGCCGATACAGTGAGCCCGTCAATTTCCTGATAAAAGGGATGGCAACTGAAATCCAGCCGGTTGCAGAACAGTCGCTCAATATCCTCTCCCCCGTATTCTCCGGGCGGCATACTGATCGCATGGATGACCAGGGCGTCGATCTGGGTGCCCTCCGGGCGGTCATCGCTATTGGGGGACGGGGCCTGACGCACCCCAGACAACAGTCCGGATCTCTGATCTACAATCACGATTGGTCTCTTATTTGATCGATACCCGCCTGGGGCTTGGACAAAATGGTAAATTCCCGGGTGAAACTGCTTGCAAAATGGCTACTTAAGGTATATCTATAATAAATCACGTTAGAATTGGGCGCACCTAAAAAAGTAGCCCAGACCCGTTCATTTCGCGTCTTTAAGGAGCCGATGCAATGTCCCAGTTCAAGAAGGTCATGATGGCGATTTCCCTCGCGCTGTTGCTGGTGACCACCATAACTCCCCCAGTCATGGCCAATGAGCGCGGCACGGAATCCGGTGATGACGTGGCCATCATTTTCGATCTCGTCATTCTCCGTCCGGTGGGTCTTGTGGCGACGGTGGGCGGAACTGCCATTTTCATCTGTTCCCTGCCAATTTCCCTGCCGACCCTGAGTGTCGGCAAGGCATTCCGGGCCCTGGTGGTCAGTCCGGCACACTACACATTCGTGCGTACCTTGGGCGACGAAATCTAGGCCGCAACCTTTCACCGCTGACAATCCGGCGCTACAGACGGGCAGACAGTAACTCCCGCACCTCCCCATCACTCAGTACGATGGGATTGGTTTGCATGCTGCTGCCCCGGCAGTTGCCGACAATCGCAGCAAAATCAGTTTCCCGAACCCCGTAGTGCGCAAGCCGGGGTAATTCGAGTTGACGGGTCCAATCCTCAAGAATCGTCACGAGCCGGTCACCGGCCTCATCGCGGGGACATGATCCATCCCCACTGAACAATCGTCCTGCCTGGGCATACTTTTCGAGCGCCACGCTGTCTGGGGCGCGTTCACGCAGTGCCCGGAGATTGATGCGCGTGGCTTCGGCCACGAGCGTGCCACAAACCACACCATGCGGTATTGGAAAGAAGGCACCCAGCGGTGAGGCCAGACCGTGCACCGACCCCAATCCAACCTGGGCCAGGGTGATACCCGAAAGCAGCGCGGCATAGGCCATGCAACGGCGACCGGCGACGGTATCCGCTCCATCGCGATACCATTCCAGCAAGCCATCACGTACCGCCTCCAGGCCGCTGATGGCCAGTGCATCCGAGAATGGATTGGCCCGGGTCGAGACAAGCGACTCAAGCAACTGGGTCAAGGCATCCATTCCATTGGCCGCTATCAGTGCCGGAGGACAGGTGGCCAGCAATTGCGGATCCACCACGGCGTAACGCGGCACCAACAGATCATGGCGGAATGATTTCTTGAATCCCTGCGCGCCTTGCACACTCAGCACGGCATTCTTGGTAGCTTCACTGCCGGTACCGGCCGTGGTCGGAACCGCGATAAAGGGAAGTGCCGGACCCTCATAGGCCAGTTCGGGGCCCACCCCTTCGAGGTAGTCCATCACGCTGGCGCCCCGTGGCAGCAGTCCGGCAATAGCCTTGGCTGCATCCAGCACGCTTCCACCGCCAATCCCGAGCACCACCTGAATGCCGTTTGCCCGGAATGCCAGAACCGCCTCATCCACCATCTTGGGAGAGGGTTCCTGTTCAACCCGAAACTCGTCCCATTTCAGTTGGTATCGACGGAAACCGGCGAGCAATTCCGAATAAAACGGCGAATTTCGGAACGACATTCCGCCAGTCACCAGCAACGCGCGATGCCCCAGCGATGCCGTCAGTTCCGGCAATTGGGACACTGTGCCGTCACCGAAGCGAATTTGGGGCAGCGGGGATACGGAGAAAGGGGCAATCACGCCAGAATTTTCTGCGAATTGGGGCAAGTTGGTGCCGGTGGCCGGAATCGAACCGACGACCTACTGATTACGAATCAGNNTGCTCTACCGACTGAGCTACACCGGCGGTGGGCCCGAGAGTATACGGCCCCCCCGTTAGCGGAACAATGGAGAAAACGGCTCAGACAGTACCAGGACGGCGCACACGCACGATGACATCAACGCCTTCCAGCTGCATGCCGGCCGGTACCTCGGGCAGGGCTCCGATATGCACCTGCTCTGCCGGAATGTCGATCAGCTTGCCGCTCGATATATCAAAGAAATGATGATGCGGGGTGGTGTTCGGATCGAAGAAGACTTTGGTCGGGTCGGCAATTACTTCCCGAATTAACCCGTGCTCAGCAAACAGTCCCAGTGTGTTGTAGACCGTCGCCTTCGATACCCGCTGCGCCCCTGCATTGACCAGCTGGAAGACGTCCTCAGCCGAAAGGTGTTCGCAACGGCTGAAGAGCAGCTCCGCGATCTCCAGGCGTTGCGCGGTCGGAGTAATGCCGCGGTTGCGCAATAAACTCGTAATCTGATCGGCGCTCATGTTGTTGGTCATGATCAATACATGCTCTACGAGGCGTGGCTGAAACTATTAGAATAATTATAATTGTTACTGGCAATAAAATCTAGGTCACTGATATC
>DKBE01000106.1 GCA_002451085.1 Proteobacteria bacterium UBA6908
CGGGTAATCGTAGGAGAAGTAATTGACCAGTTCCTCGACCCGTACCGCATCCTTCACCGGCAGGCGGCCCTGATTCAGAAACCGCCGCACGTTGGAATACGAACCGGTGTCGACATCGATACTGAAGGTCGAAATCGGCGTCTCGGCCACGCGTTTCACCGGGTTGTCATCGAAGTGACCGTAGTTCTCCCGATCGGGTGGCTCCATGGCCATGCGGATTTCGCCGCTCACCGTGGCCGGTGCCATCAGCTGCTTCGGGACCCCCGGCGCGGCAGGATGAGCAAGATCGGCTGTCCGTTCCTCGAGTTTCTGTTTCACGGCATCGGCATCGATGACCGGCTTGGCCGCCACAGGAGGATGGGCGGGGATCGGGTGGCGGGTTTGTTCTATCGGGTCGGGCTGGCTCGTCGTGCAGGCACCGAGAAGGGTGATACCGAGCACGAGGCTGAGGCGGGCAAGGGTTGTCATGGCGTTCTCCTGTCAGGTAGTGCGCGGCTGCGCTAATCCTGTAAACGCAACGCGTGCGCAAACGGGGTTAAATGGCTGGACAGGCGGAAAAAGCCCGGACTACCATGGCTTAACCCCGAACTGCCGCCATGAGCGTTCATAAGGAATGCAGGAAGCCGCCGACGAGACCCTGATGCAGCGATATCGCGATGGCGACGCACAGGCCTTCGAAGTGCTCTACCGGCGGCACAAGGGCCCGATGTATCGCTACCTATTGCGGCAGTGCAGCAGTGCCGCGCTGGCCGAGGAGTTGTTTCAAGACGTCTGGATGAACCTGATCAAGGCTCGCGAGCGTTACGAGCCACGTGCCAGATTTTCCGCCTGGCTCTATACGCTGGCGCATAATCGCCTGGTTGACCACTACCGGCGCCAGGCGGCGGGCATGCCGATTTCGTACGATGACGATCCAGACGATGCGCCGCTGATCGAGCGGGTGGCCGACAGCGAAGTCCACCAGCCGGATAACGAGCTAGACCGCCGACGTCAGGCCCAGCAGTTGCTGGCGCTGCTGACACAACTGCCGGAAGCGCAACGTGAGGCATTTCTGCTGCGCCAAGAAAGCGGATTGTCGCTCGACGAAATTGCCACGGTCACTGGAGTCAGCATGGAAACGGCCAAGAGCCGCTTGCGCTATGCGCTGGCGAAATTGCGCCAAGGCATGAAGGAGAACTGAACATGGCTACCCGAAAACCCGACAACCCGAAGCGCGATGACCGGCTGCCCGGTGAGGATGATCTATCCGGCATCTATCATGGCGGAGGCCGCGACCTGCCGCCGCCGGCGCTCGATGCGCATATCCTCGCCGCGGCGCAGGGTGCGGTAAGCCGGCCCGCGCCGACACGGCACGCACGCTGGGTGTTGCCGCTCTCGACGGCCGCGGTGGTGGTGCTGGCGGTGGGCGTGGTATTGCTCATGACAAAGCAGGGCACGCTCAATCACCGCAGTGCGCTGGAAGTGCCGAATGAGTACAGCGCGGTGACCGCATCGCCGTCGGTGGCCGACACGGTACGAAACGAGGAACCGGTGGCGGCCGCCAAGGCCAAGCGTGCGGCGCCAGCCGCTGAGCAGCTTGCCGAATCGGTTGCGCCGAGTTCGGCGGCGCCGGTTGTGGCAGCGCAAAAGGCAGAAATCCCGCAAGCGCCCGGTACTACACAAGAGGCCGAACGCGCGCGAACCCGTTCCACAGCAGCCGGAGTCGTGGCGATGAAAACACAGGGAGCCGATGTGACGGCAGTACAAGTTAGCGGTTCGCCCGGCCGCTACGACTTCAATGTCACGGTGAAGAGCCCCGACACCGGCTGTCAGCAATATGCCGACTGGTGGGAAGTGGTGAGCGAAGAGGGCAGGCTGCTCTACCGACGCGTGCTGTTTCACAGCCATGTCGGCGAGCAGCCATTCACGCGTTCCGGCGGGCCGGTCCCGATCCAGGCGGACACGGTGGTATGGGTGCGTGCGCACATGAGCACCAGTGGTTATGGTGGCGCATTGTTGAAGGGCTCGGTGCGCGGCGGTTTTACTGCCGCCGTACCACCGGCCGATTTTGCGACCGGACTCGCGAAGCAGTCGCCGTTGCCCGACGGTTGCGCATTCTGAACTGTCCACGGTTTGCGGTACACTGGGTCCTTAACGTATACACTGAATCCACGCCATGAGTCAGAGCTTCCCGAGCCGTTTCCCCCGCACCCGGATGCGCCGCATGCGGGCCGACGAGTTCTCACGCCGGCTGATGCGCGAACACCGGCTGACGGTGGACGACCTGATCGAACCGGTATTCGTGATCGAGGGCAAGAACAAGGCAGAACCGGTGGCGTCGATGCCGGGAGTGACACGCGTCACGATCGATCTGCTGCTCAAGCAGGCCGAGGCCTGGGCCAAGCTGGGCCTGCCGGCAGTGGCCTTGTTTCCGGTCACGCCGAAGGACAAGAAATCACTCAACGCCAAGGAAGCCTATAACGACAAGGGCCTGGCCCAGCGTGCCGTACGTGAACTCAAGAAGAACATTCCGGAACTGGGCGTGATTACCGATGTGGCGCTCGACCCGTTCACAACCCATGGCCAGGATGGGCTGATCAACAAGGACGGTTATGTGCTGAACGACGACACCACTAAGGTGCTGGTGAAGCAGGCACTGAGCCATGCCGAGGCCGGCGCGGACGTGGTGGCGCCGTCAGACATGATGGACGGGCGCATTGGCGCCATCCGCGATGCCCTGGAGAAAGATAGGCATGTGAACACCCGCATCCTGGCGTACTCGGCCAAGTATGCCTCCAGCTTCTATGGCCCGTTCCGTGATGCCGTTGGCTCGGCCAAGAACCTCGGCGCCGGCAACAAGTACAGCTACCAGATGGA
>DKBE01000009.1 GCA_002451085.1 Proteobacteria bacterium UBA6908
TTACCTGGCACCCTGCCCTGCGGAGCCCGGACTTTCCTCTATACGACGAGCGTACAGCGATTGTCTGGCCGACTCCCGCCTTGATTATACCTTCGGAAGATCAATTAGTTCCCGCCACTTTCCGCGAGATCTCGCTGCTGTAAATTCGACGACTCTTCAGGCCCGTCCCACATTTATGTCATTCGGTGAATGGAAGTACTCACTATCTTCTGCAAACTGGCGAGAAATACGTTGCATTTCGGCAAAGCGAGATTGCGCAGTATTCACCGAAATACAATCTTCACAGTGTGGGTCTCCACAGGGTTGGCGCGAATAGAGCCAGAATTGAATGGCTCCAGCCAATAAACCATCGGCTACATCCCAAAGTTCAGCTTGTTGGTTGTCGGCGACCAGACGATTACCCAGCTGTACAACTTGTTCAAATGAATCATGGAAGTGCAAATCGGGACGATGGTCGACTGATGTCATGGGGTATTTGCCGTTAAAAAAAGTGTCGAAAAACTTTACCAGAATCCAAGATGATTTCTGGGGTACTGCTTGCCGGCAAGCCCGGTCAATGCAGGCAAGATGCAACTCCGCACCAGCGATGTGCGATTTTCACCTGTCCACGACCTGGCGCGCCCAACACGATGATCCCCATAAAATACCCGATATACGGCAAGGCTGAAAAAAATGGCGTGTACGTCAGAACCGGGAAGCCCTATTCTAGAAGTGCATTCCAGCCCAGGAGAATATTACTCGTTGTAAATAAAAATCGTTCGAAAACGGACGAACAGTACTTATTAAAGGGTGCGAAATGGAATGCTCAACGCACGTTCAGACAAGGAGGCTACACCATGTCAGCTGTACTTCAGGCCGTACATTCAGAACTTGGTCTTTTCACTCATTACAACCAGCTTCAGGTTCACTATGAACCATCGCAGCGGGCACTCTGGTACGCCATGTCCCCACAACCCAAACCATGCTTCAACCTTACCTTATTGGGGGAACTAAAAAGTCTAAATGATCTAATTCGCCTCTCAACGGAACATAATTCCGCTACGTCGTTCTGGGGTGAATTGAAATACCTGGTAGGTACATCAGCGGTGCCGGGCGTTTTTTCAATGGGTGGCGACCTGGCGTTGTTCCGGGACGCCATACTGAACAGAGATGTTCAGGGGTTGCGTCGCTATGCGTACCTCTGCATCGAACTGTTGCATTCGAATTCCATTGACCTCGACTGCAACCTGACCACCATCTCCCTGGTTCGCGGCAATGCGGTCGGAGGAGGCATGGAAATGGCTCTTTCCAGCACGGTGGTCATTGCTGAACGCAGTACGGAAATGGGGCTGCCTGAAACACTGTTTGGACTCTTTCCGGGTATGGGTGCCTACCAGCTGCTTGCACGACGTGTTGGCATCACACAGGCCGAAGCAATGATTCTCAGTGGCAAGATGTATAAATCTGAAGAACTGCACAAAATGGGCCTCATCGATGTTCTTGTCGATGACGGAGAAGGCGAGAATGCAGTCGCCGAGTACATTGCCAGACAGGACACAGCCTATCGATCGCATCGGGCAATTCACCAGATGAGGCGAATGCAGAACCCAATTCGTCATGATGAACTGCTGGCAATTGCCGAGCTGTGGATCGATGCCGCCATGAACCTGACGGATCGTCAACTCCGTTTAATGCAGAGGCTCGCAAAGTCGCAGGAAAGAATGCTCACACGTCAACAGGGTCATGAACCAATGACTCAAGACGCGTACGAACGACGCGTCGGACACATCGAGGATGCGCTACGAGCCGGGTGAACGCCGTCGAGAATGGGCCTGCAGGAACTGGATCGTTTCTTCATAGGTGCTGACCAGCTCATGCATGTCGTCCCCTGCGCTGCGCAGCAGGTCCGCCCCGGGTTTGGACGTAACCCGGGCGGCCTGCTGCGCCAGCCGCATGGCGCCCACTTCGGCACAGTACGATTCCAAAGCGCGGGCGGCGATACGGATTGTGGCATGATCCTTACGCAACAAACCGCTCTGCATCCGCTCAATGCAGGTCAGTGCGTTTTCCTGAAAACGTTCAATCACCGAAATAATCCGGGCCCCGACCCCCTCAACATCCGTCCCGAACAAGACCGACTCATCGATCAGAGGTTTGTTTTCTGATGCCCCATCGGAAAAAGGAACGATCTCGGCTTGCCGAGTGACTTCTGCTACCTGGGATACTCGAGCGAGCAACATTGTCGGATTAATTGGCTTGGTAAGGAATCCATCAGCACCGCTACGGGCACAATCTTCAAGAGTTTCGCGGGTGGCGTCGGCGGTCAGGATGATCCACGGGACGCGTCGACCTGTATGCGAGAAGTCATAGACTTTCATCGCCTCAAGACCACCCATGATTGGCATACGCAAATCAGCAATGACAAGGTCGAAACTGCCATGATCTAGCGCATCGAGGGCCTCTTCTCCGTTTGGCACGATCAGCACTTCGTGACCATCGGATTCAAGTATGGAACGCGTGACGTTCTGATTGATCGGATTATCTTCAGCGACCAGTATCTGCAGTGATCTCGCCTTTCGCGCTGTCGCTCGCGCAGCGCGTTCGCTAAGAGGAACGACCGCTCCCAGCGATGCCTCCGGCTCACGAGCCACCACCGCATGGAGGACGTTAAAAAGCTGCCGTGTATCAGGAGGTGCATTCAGCACGCTGGTATAACCAGCCGTTAGATAATCCGTGTTCGACCGGATATCGCCGGAATGGCGAAACAAGGCCATCGTCAGGCCATAAAGTCCACTTTCGGACCGTGCGGCAGCGGCAAACTCAACCGGGAATGCACCTGAACTATTCCCATCAACCATTACCACTCGAAACGGGGTACCGGCTTCTGAAGCATCGATCAGTTGGCCAAGCGCATGCGAAGAACTCTCCGCTACCGTGAAGGGCACTGACCAACGCGCAAGAAGCGCTGCAAGCACGGCATTCAACGAAGTGCTCATACCAACCAGCATGGTGCGGCAATCCGAAAGGCCGTTGGTTCCGTCTGGCAACGAGACATGCGAGGAAAGCGCGAACGACAGATCGAACCAGAAGACAGAACCCTGTCCGGGCTGCGATCGAAGTGACAACTCACCACCCATTAGCCGGACCAGCTGCTGGGCAATGGTCGTCCCGAGTCCGGTACCTCCATAAATCCGCGCCGTCGAGGAACTGGCTTGGCTAAATGACTCAAAAATTTTTGTTTGAACCTCTTCTGGAATTCCGATACCGGTATCTTGAACCTCAAAGCGAATGGTGATTGTGTCATTTGTGCGGGAAGTTGGCGAAACGCTCATCTCGACATAGCCTGTATCAGTAAATTTGATCGCATTCGAAGCCAGATTGACGAGCACTTGGCGAAGGTGGAGCGGATCACCCTGAATTGCAAATGGCACATCCGGTGACAGGTGTAGACGGAAATCCAGATTTTTCTGACGGGCCTGCGGGAGAAATACCGTAATCAGCCCATTCAACAGTGCATGCAGGTCGAAATGCACCGTTTCGACTTCAGTTTTGCCCGCTTCGATCTTACTGAAGTCAAGCACGTTATTGATGAGTTCGGTAAGCATTCGCCCCGAAGCCACGACGGTCTCGGCTATTTCACGTTGATCGCGGGTCAGAGGGGTTTGCATCAAGACATGAGTCATGCCAGTAACGCCATTGAGCGGTGTCCGCAATTCATGCGACATGCGCGCCAGGAATTGGCTCTTGGCCTTGCTCGCTTCCTCTGCGCGCCGCAATGCCTTGTTGAGTTTCCGGATCAAGGTGCTTGCATACAGGGGAATCACCACGAGCATAATCACCAGCCCAACAGCAAAAGGCAGGTGCTGGTGCCAATACGGTGATGCTGTAACGATAAAACCAAAGCCGACGAGCGACAGGCAGGTCGATAGCAGCAGGTAGGGGACACCGTATCGGAATCCGTTGCCCAGAATCACCCAGAGGTAAACGGAAAATAACAGAATGCCGGATTCATCGAGTATCAACATCGCGTAACTGACTGTTGCGGTATCAATTACGGCACCCGCTGCACGTCGAATTACATTGGTATCAGGGCGGTAGAATATGTGCGCAATGAGCAACAAGGCGGCGCCACAAAAGAGTATGCCCACTTCCACCGCATGCTGCTCTGACAGGGATAACAGGCCGTCTTCGGTCAGTCCCAGCCACAGGGCATAAATGGTCAGAACTGTGCCAATCACCAGGCGCAGGAATGCCTGCTCATGCTCGCTGTCTTTACGTTTTCCGAGCCGCATACGCCACGCTCTCAGAATTGCCCCTGAGCGTGTGAATAGGTCCATGGTTTGATGATCAGACATAGTTGATTAAGTATCGACAATCATTGGCAGAGTCGCCAGATACCGGAAAACCCGCTATTTACCTGAATTATCCAGCGAAACAACGGTCCCCGATAGATGAAAGCACCTATTTGTAGCATGGCGCGACTGGCCCTCGGACAGCGTTTTCTAAAAACCCCAATTTTTCCTGAAGCCAGGATGTACTATAATATTTCCAGAGTTGACTGCCGTCTCGTGTGCGGTTCCTGATAAGGGAAATGCCCGCAAAACGGTCATGGCAAGGGTGGTAAGGAGGATCCAGGATGCTGATACTGACTAGACGCGTGGGAGAAGCACTCAAGATTGGGGATAACATTGATATCACCATCCTGAGCATCAAAGGGAATCAGGTCCGCATCGGCATCAATGCGCCGAAAGACGTACCAGTCCATCGCGAAGAAATCTACTCGCGCATTAAGGACGAGAATCAGCCGGAGTACACAGAAGCCGGCCGGCCACTTCGCTCCAAAGAATAGCGCTTTATACTGCCGGCACTGCTCCGCGTTGGAGCGGTGCCATTTTAATGGTGCGCTGTGAACGCGCGCTCCAGCCTGGTACCTTGACTCAAAATCAAGAAAGAATCCGGCCGACAAAATCTCCATGACCCAGACACCGGACCCGAAATCACCTGATACCAGGATGGATCCCGCGACCCTCTATCGCGAGGAAATCTTCTCCGACCGGAAAGTGGGTACGATTCGACAACTGATGCCGGTCAAGGCAGATACAAGCCCCGATACCAGCCGGACTGTGGTTTATGTGGGCCAGACCCAGATTCTGACGACCATGGGAGCCTTGCCGCTCAGCTTCGAGATTGAAGCGCGGTCACTGGAAGAGGCTGTCAACAATTTCGGTGCTGCCGCCAAAATTGCCTTCGAACGCACTATGCGCGAATTGGAAGATTATCGTCGCCAGGCAGCTTCCTCGATCGTGATACCCGAACGGGGATCCGGCGGATTCGGACCCGGCGGGATGCCAGGTGGCGGAAACATCCAGTTTCCCTGATCCACGGGAATACCAGGATTTTTGTCTACTCGCTCCCGGTCACGGGTGAGCAACTGTCATGTTGGCCTCGACCAAGTCGCGCCAAGTTTGACCGCGAAGTCCATCGTTCAATGACTCGTCAATACCCTGAATCAATTGATCTACACGCGCGATGCGATACATCGTGTCCGCAGAGAGACCCGGTTCTTCGCCGTCAATCCTGATCGCATCAAGCAGCTCCTTGATTGAAACGGTATCCAGCACCCGTGCCGGTACGAGGCACGGCGGTTCGTCTGCGGTTTCGAGCAACAGACCCTGATGTCGCATCGCCCCGATCACCGGTTCGAGAGCCGTCGTGGGCATGCGCAGGTGGCCGGCCAGCCCTTCCACCGTCCATGCCGGTTCACCGCGGTAGAAATGCTGGCCGATGTGCGCCGCCGCCAGCAAGGCAAGCTTCTCCCGCATACGTCCGCTGAGCTGAAGTTCACGGTGCGGTAACAACAACTGTTCCGGATGCTGGTGGTAATACGCCAGACTTGCCCCGATAAGGACCACCAGCCAGTTCAGGTACAACCAGATCATCGCCATGATCACGATCGCGAAACCGGCGTAGATCATGGTGTATTTGGTTGACCCTGCCACGAACGCGGCAAACCCCCAACCCAGACTCTGCCACAGTATGCCGGCAACCAGCGCACCGACCATGGCGGAACGGAAGCGTACCCGGGTGTTCGGCATGTAGGCGTAGACAAAGGCAAATGCCGCGATCACCAGCAGGTACGGAATCAGCTGGCCAATCACGCCGATCAGTGTCCCGAAGGGTTCGATTTTCGCAAGTGTCTGCACGGCCTGGCTCGTAAGTAGGGTCGCGGTAATGCCCAGCGCCGAAAACACGAGCAAAGGGCCGACCGTGAGCACGCTCAGATACTGGCTGAAACGCTGAGCCAATCGACGCGGACGTCTGACACGCCAGACATGATTGAATGCATCCTCGATCTTCTGCAACAGCGATGTCACGGTATAGACCAGCATACCCAGACCGACGGCACCGAGTACGCCGACGCGCATGTTATCCACGAACCCAATGACCTGCTCGGTGAGCTGGATACCGCGCGTACCCAGCGGCTCGAGCATCACGAGCAGCGTCGGGCGTATCTGGTTGTGCACTCCAAATGCCTTCAATACCGAGAATGCCAGAGCGAGCAGTGGCACCAAGGAGAGCAGTGTCGTATACACCAGGCTCATGGCGCGCAGCGTGAGCTGGCCTTCTGTCAAATCACGGCCGATGACATGCAGCAATCGCAACGTGGTGACCAAACCACGCCGGATTGGCTTCAGACCAGACAGGTCCGTGCTCCACAGCAAGTGCTGGTATTGCTTCCGGATACTGGCAAACCGGCTCATCGGTGGGCTCCTGCGATCTGCAGATCGATATGTCCGAATAATACTCGCACGGACCACAGAAGCCAGCCGCAGCCAGACACCCGGTTGAAAAAAAAGACCCCGCTGGCTGGCGGGGTCCGGGAATGCAATGGATACTTGATGAAGTTATTTCATGCCTAGTTTCTGTTTGATCGCTGATACCACCGTATCGCTGGAGGTGGCATTAACGTCGAAAAGCATGCCTTCGTTCTTGTAAAACCCGATCAGCGGCGCTGTTTTCTCATTATAGGTATCGAGGCGCTTGCTGATCGCCTCTTCGGTTTCATCAGCACGCTGCACCACCGGACTGCCACACTTGTCGCACTTGCCCTCAACTTTGGGCGGCATGCTCTTTACGTTGTAGATCGCCTGGCAGCTCGGATTCGAGCAGGTGCGACGGGTCGTGAGACGATCAAGGATGACCTGGCGCGGCACGTCGAGACTGACGGCCATGTCGAGTTTGATATTGAGCTTGACCAGCATCTTCTTGAGCGCTTCTGCCTGAGGGATAGTGCGCGGGAAACCGTCCAGCAGGAAACCTTTCTGGCAATCCGGCTCGAGAAAGCGCTTTTCCATGATCCCGAGAATCAGCTCGTCCGGCACCAGATCGCCGCGGTCCATGTACTCCTTGGCCTTCTTGCCCAGATCACTGCCGGCCTGAACGGCGCCGCGCAGAATATCGCCGGTCGAGATCTGTACCGAGCCATCAAGCTGTGTCAGCAGCTTGGCCACCGTGCCCTTGCCCGCACCTGGGGCCCCCAGAAGAATCAGACGCATCGCTTGCTCCTCACGTTATGCTGAACATCGAAAAAATCGGCCCGTGAACCGGTCCGGGAATCAAAAAATAGGCGCGCAGTGTGCCTGCTCGCTCCGGCAGGATCAACCCCCGCTCGACGATAAATTCCCGCCGGGTTTGCCAGGCATTGAACCGTGCCCTGCCCCCACTGGCTCGACCCCCTCAACATAAAACCAGCGCCCATTATCTCTACGAAACCGGCTGATTTCGTGAAGCCGGTTGGCCCGGCCGGCAGGTTTGTAGCGTGCGATAAATTCGACCAGACCTTCCGTGTCATGTGGACCACCGGCCTCAGCCCTGATGACCCTAAGGCTGAGCCAGCGCACGGCGGGAGATTCAGCCAGCCCCAACCGCTCAGGTCGGGTCGAGGTGTGCCAGGTATCCAGCAGGTATTCTTCGTTGCCCAGAACATAAGCCGAGTAGCGAGAACGCATCAATTGTTCGGCAGTGGCCGCGCGGGCCGCACCACCAAGAAAGGGACCGCAACAAACGGACAATTTGCGGTCTGATCCGCACGGACACGGGGCACTCCCGCCGTCGGCAATCACCATTTCATTCCGGTTTCTTATTGCGCTCCAGCACATCCCGGAGATTGGCAAAGGGATTATGCGTGGCCGAGGGCGGTGCTGCAGCCCGGGTCAGACCAAATCCGGAACCTTCGCCCTTGACCTGCTGTGAATACTTCTGGTGCTCCCAATCATGGCAATACAGACACAGGTTTTCCCAATTGCTGCCATCGGGAGGATTGTTGTCATGGTTATGGTCCTTATGATGGACCGTGAGCTCATGGAGGTTGGCGCGCGTGAACTCCCGGCCACAACGGGCACATACCCAGGGGAACAACCGCAGCGACTGCTCACGGTATCCGGACATGCGCGTGTCCGCTTGCTGGCGGGCCTTGGCCACGATCGAATCGAGCCGAATCTCATTCAGTTTGCCATCCGGCGGACGACGCGGCCGATCACCTGAAGGCGGCATATTTCACACCCACTGTTTCTCTTGGCTTGAGACGAATACGAACTATGTCAATTTCCTGCGTCAGCGGCAATCACATGCTAACGGCGACGTGACAGCGCCGAAGGAAGCGCAGATTGAATGGCAAAAAGGAGGCGATGCAACAGGAGCAGACCAGTTTCAGAGCGCTACAGCCATACGCAGGATCTGGGCAGGATCAATGTCGATGCTGTCCGGTTCGAGAACCCGCTCGATTTCCCACGGGCGGTCATCAGCCGTCCGGCAGTTGATGATGTTGGTAATCGGCATGTCCTGGTAGGGGTGGCGTTCAGCATCAAAGACCATCATCACGTGCGGCTTGAGCCGTTGTTGACGATTGATGGCTGCGACCACACCGATATCACCGGTATTGAGTTCGACAATGCTGCCGATCGGGTAGACGCCCAGGCACTGAATGAATTTCTCGACCAGGGGCGCACTGAACAGGGTATTGCGCCACTCATACATTTTCATGAGCACACTGTGGGCAGACACGGCGCCACGATAGGCGCGATCGCTGGTAATGGCGTCATAGTGATCGACAATCGCACCGATCATGCCGAAATCGCCAATCTGGTCACCGCGTAAACCGCGCAGATAGCCGCTTCCGTCGTGACGCTCGTGATGACCGGTCACCACATCCAGTGCAGCGCCAGGAACCTGGCGTGTCTGGTAAAGTATCTCGGCCCCCCAGGCAACATGCTGCTTCATGATGTCGTATTCCTGCGGAGTCAGCGCATCGGGCTTGGCGAGGATGGCTTCCGGCACTTTCACTTTGCCGACATCGTGCAGCAGCGCCCCCAGACCCAGCACTTCCAGTTGATCGCGGGGCAGTCCGAGCTGGCGGCCGAAGGCAAGCGCCAATATGCAAACACGCAAGCTGTGCAGCGCTGTGTATTCGTCCTTGCGCTTGAGCTGGGCGAAACACATCAGTGCGTCCGGATTCCGGATCACGCTTTCCGCCATGTTGTGCACGACCTTCTTGGTCGACGACAGGCTCAGACTTCGTCCCAGCTTGGCATCATGGAGGATTTCCTGGATGAGCAGCCGAGTTTCGATGAAGGTATCACGCACCGTGTCCACCTCTTCCGCCATGGACGTGACGTCCTGATAGACGGAGTGGGCATTGGGGTGGTTATTGATCTTGTATACTTCCTGCTCAACCCGGAGCGAACGGTGCTGGGCCGGGCTCCAGGCCGGTTGGGCACCGGCCGGCACTTGTCGATGGGAAAATCCGATTTGTCGGTCGCCCTCACCTTTCAGTATGGTGACCGATCGACAATACTGGCGAAGACTTGCAATCTGATCCTGATCGCGGATCTCAAAACCCTGAAACAGGAATGGCGTTTCGCGCCACGGGCGGTCGAGCTCGCAGACATACATACCGATCTTCAACTGCTCGACATCGACTACGACTTTCATGCCTGAATCCCGCACCATCCGGTTGGCGCTGAGTCCGGACACCCCGTCCGGAAAATGATTAATCTCCTTGTTTTTATTGCAAAATACATACCTGAGCGTAGTCGATGTTGCATGTGACTAATTACAGTATGAAAGGTTAATTGTAGCCGACAAACGGTCTGTATCAGTTAATTCACTGACATTTATACATAATCTGGCTAATTTGTCCTAATTTTTATATGGGTAATTATGTCAATTTCCGTCCATGACCTGCCTTATTCGGGCGATTTCTTGAGACTGAGTGCCAGCTCATATAGCTCATTCTTCTTGCGTCCACTCAGCTCGGCCGCCACTGCTGCCGCCTGACTGACCGGTAATGACTTCAGCAGGATGCGCACGATCCGCTCTGCATCGGCACGGGCGGCCTCCTCATCCGCACGGGCTCCGTGCACGAGAATCACAATTTCACCGAGCTGCTGATGGCTGTCCTGTGACACCCAACGGGCCAATTCGCCCAACGAGGCCGGACGAACGGTTTCAAACTGCTTGGTGAGTTCTCGCGCATATACTGCATCGCGCGTTTCGCCAAAAACACTCACCATATCCGCCAGCGACTCGACAATCCGATGGGGGCTTTCGTAGAAAATGAGAGTTCGCGGTTCGTTCACCATGGCCTCCAGCCAGGTACGGCGTGCTGTGCTTTTGGCGGGTGGAAAACCCTCGAATGCGAATCGGTCCGATGGCAATCCGGACACCGACAAGGCAGCCACCGCTGCGCATGGGCCCGGCACTGGGATCACACGGATTCCGGCAATGTGGGCCGCCCGCACCAGTCGGTATCCCGGATCGCTTACCAGCGGCGTTCCGGCATCGCTGATCAGTGCCAGCTGTTTGCCGTGACTGAGCTGATTGACCAGATCTTGCGCTTTCTCGTGCTCATTGTGCTCATGAAAGGCGGTCACCGGCGTGAGAATTCCGTAGTGCGAGAGTAATCTGGCACTATGGCGCGTGTCTTCCGCAGCAATCAGATCAACCTCCGCAAGAATCCGTCGAGCACGGATGGAGAAATCTTCAAGATTGCCGATGGGTGTAGCCACCACATACAGGAAACCGGGCTCGTTTGACACACACACCTCCGGTTGCTGATACTTTCACAGGACAGTTTACCCGACACCCAACATGAATCCGATCTTTCGTCGTACCTGTGCCGGGCTTCTATGTCTTGGCGTTTTCCTGATGCTGGCTGCTTGCGAAACCCGTCCGCCGCTCCGCCCGGGCGAAGCAGCTCGGCCCGAAGCCGCCGTACCTACAGTCAGTTCAGCCGAACAGGCCGAGTTGGCTGGTGAGTATGTATTGGCAGCAAGAGAATACGATCGATTGTCAAAAGAGTCAGCACCCCCCCAAAGCGAACTCTATGCACTCAAGGCAGCAGAATCCCTAATCAAGGCAGGTCAGGCGCGCGAGGCGCGCGAAAAACTTCGCGAGCTGGAGAAGCGCCGTCTGGATCCGCCACAGCTGGCACGCCGGAAAATCCTTGAGGCCCAACTGCTGGCGCTGGAAAACAAGCACGAAGAGGCGTTGCGACTGCTGGCTCAGGCAGAGCGCACCCCGAATCTCAATCCAAAGCTGATCGCTGAAATCTACCGGGTCCGGGCCGAGGCCGAACAGGCCCTGGACCAACCACGAGCCGCGATCAGCAGCCGGATAGCCCGCGACAAGCTGCTGGTGACACAGGAAGAGATCACAAAGAATCAACAGGCACTGTGGCAGATTCTCGAATCCCTGAGCCGTTCCAGGCTTCAGCAGGAACGTCAGACTGCGCGCGACCCGGTATTGGGCGGCTGGCTGGAACTCGCGATCGTGGCGCGCGAGCATGCCGGATCACCCACCGCGCTGGCCATCGCCGTGGACCAATGGCGAAAAATCCATCCCGGCCATCCGGCATCGGAAGAATTCCTGAACCGGCTGGCTAAACCACGCGCCGTTGGAATCGGACGTATCGAACGTATCGTCCTGTTATTGCCACTCACGTCCGATTACGCTCAGGCCTCTTCGGCTGTGCGCGACGGCTTTTTGGCCATGCACAATTCGGATCGCAATCCGGATAAACCACAGATCCGCATCGTTGATATCGGAAAAGACCCGGTCGCTGCCGTGGCGGCCTACAAACAGGCGGTGCAGGATGGAGCCCAGCTGATCGTTGGTCCACTGGGACTCGAGGCCGTGGATCAGGTCGCCAGGCAATCCGGCCTGCAAGTACCGACACTGCTGCTAAGTCATGCCACCGATGATATTGACACCAGTGACAAGAGCGTCTTTCAGTTCGGACTACCTCCTGAGCAGGAAGCTACCCAGGCGGCAGAGCGCGCGTGGCTCGATGGCCACCGGCAGGCAGCTGTACTCTTTCCAGACAGCGCCTGGGGTCGCCGATTACAGACTGCCTTTGTCTCGGCATGGCAACGGCTAGGCGGCATTGTGGTCAGCGAGCAGAATTACCTGCTGAACCAGAATGACTACTCCGAGCCGGTGAAGCGCCTGCTCAACATTCCGCAGAGCGAATCGCGCAAGGAACGGCTGGAAAGTGTTCTGAAAATGAAACTCAAGTACGAGGAACGCCCGCGTGAAGATATCGACTTCATCTTTCTGGCGGCGGATGCCCGACACGGAAGACTCATCAAGCCGCAGTTGAGTTATCACCGCGCCTCGCGGATTCCCGTGTACTCAACCTCGCACATTTTTACCGGCCGCGGCGACCCGGGACGAGACATCGATCTCGACGGCGTACAGTTCGGAGATATGCCGTGGATGCTGGTCGGAGACGGGCGAGTGGCCGAATTGCGCGCCGCGCTGCAAACCGGTTGGCCCCATGCACATACCGGCCTCGATCGCCTATATGCATTGGGCATCGATGCCTATGCCATCATCCCGCAGCTGGACCGGCTGTCCAGCGAAAGCGCCGTGCGTTTCAGCGGTGTCACCAGCGGACTGTCTCTCGGGCGCGGAGGCCGGCTGCATCGCCAGCTGCTGTGGGCACAATTCCGGAAGGGAGTTCCGGTGCTGGTGGACACCTTCTTCCAGCACAAGGGCCAATTTGATTTCGACGCCGGTGACACACCGGCTGCTCGTCGTGCCAACTGAATTGCTCAGCGGACATGACGCCGAGATCCTGGCTTGTACTCGCCTGGAGCAGGCCGGACTCCATCTGCTGTGCCGCAATTACCGATGTCCACGCGGTGAAATTGACCTGGTCATGGATGATGGCGGTACCCTGGTATTTGTTGAAGTCCGATATCGCCGGTCGAGTGCATATGGTTCCGCAGCGGAAAGCGTGGATGAACGAAAGCAGTCACGCCTGCTGGCAGCGGCGCAACATTACCTGATGAACAACCGGCACGATGCTCCGTGCCGATTCGATGTCGTGGCAATCAACGGTGCTGACAGTCCCGGCATGGAATGGTTGCGCGACGCGTTCCGTCCGGATTAATTCTGCGTCCCAAACTAACCGTCTCACAGGCCCAAGCAGAATGCCGGCCCGCAATCTGTTAAAATGCATCACATGAATATTCGTAGACAGGAGTCTGCCATGCTTCGGGCCCGATGGTTGCTGTTGTTTAGTATCGTTACCCTGTTGCCGGGATGTGCAGCGGTAGTGGTAGCGGGCGCGGCGACCGGTGCAGCCGTGGCGCATGATCGTCGCACGTTCGGATCCATCGTCGACGACCAGACCATCGAGATGAAAGCGGGCTCGGCCATCGTCGGCAACTCCGATCTCCGCGGCCAGACCCATGTCAACATCACCAGCGTTAACGGCATCGTGCTGCTCACCGGCGAGGCCACCACACTCGAAGCTCGCGATCAGGTGCTGCAGACCGTACGCGAGGTCAACGGTGTGCGCCGCATCACCAATGAACTGCGCATTGCTGAACCCAGCCCCGTGGGAAACCGCAGCAAGGACGCGCTGATTACCAGCGCCGTGAAATCACGCTTCCTGGTCGCCCGTCACCTGGATCCAACCCGCTTCAAGGTGGTGACCGAGAACAATGCCGTCTATCTGATGGGCATCGTCACGCGAGATGAAGGTGACCTGGCCGCCGAGCAAGCTGCTACCATTGACGGTGTGGAGCGGGTGGTCAAGATTTTCGAATACCTCGACTGACTTCATGCCGATCTCCGCCGCGCTGCGTGACCGACTGGCGCTGGCCACGTGCCTGGAACGGGTCCGCACCGATCCGGCCGACACCTGGGTGTACGGATACGATAATTCCCGCAAGCATGCTGTACCGGATGCCGTGGTATTCGCCACGACCCATCGGGAAGTCCGTGATGTCGTACAGGCCTGTTTTGATGCCGCTGTTCCACTTATCGCGCGCGGACGCGGGACCGGCACCACGGGCGCGGCCATCCCGCTCCATGGTGGCGTTGTCCTAAGCCTCGAACGCATGAACCGGATTCTCAGCATCGATCCGGCCAACCGTGTCCTCGTGGTCGAACCCGGCGTCACCAACCAGGCGATACAGGAAGCGGCGGCTATACACGGCTTCTTCTGGCCGCCTGACCCGACCAGCGCGGCGTATTGCACTGTTGGCGGAAATCTGGCCGTGAACGCCGCTGGTCCGCACGCCGTAAAATACGGCAGTACCCGTGAGAACACCCTGGGACTGCGTGCCGTGATCGGCACCGGGGACGAAATTCATACCGGCGCCTATACCACAAAAGGTGCGGTCGGATACGATCTCACGCGCCTGCTGATCGGCTCCGAGGGCACACTGGCCATCATCACGGAAGCGACTCTGAAGCTGACCCCATTGCCGGAGTCGCGGCGCCTATTGCAGGTTATCTACAGCAGTGTCCGTGACGCGGCACAGGCAATTTCACGCATCATGGCGCAACCCGCCACGCCGTGCGCACTGGAATTTATGGATGCCAATGCGATCAACATGGTACGGGAATACGCCCCAGCTGTGCTGCCGGACAACGCCGGCGCGTTGTTGCTGATCGAGGTCGACGGCCCGGAACAGGTGCTGGATGACATGGTCGCGGCGATCCGTTCGGTGGCCAGCGGTCATGGTCTGCTCGATTTCCGGGCGGCGCGCACCCGGCAAGAAAGCGATGCGCTGTGGTCCACGCGCAAGGCGCTGTCGCCGGCACTGCGAAACATCGCTCCGAACAAACTCAACGAAGATGTGGTGGTACCGGTCTCGCGCCTTCCGGAACTTATTGAAGGACTGGACAGGCTAAGCCGTGCCCATGGCATCCCCATCGTCAATTTCGGACACGCGGGTAACGGCAATATCCATGTCAACCTGTTGTACGACTCACAGGATCCGAAACAGGCAGCAGCCGCGAAACCCTGTCTGCGACAGGTCTTCGACCTCGTCCTGCAACTTGGGGGGACGTTATCCGGTGAGCACGGAATCGGTCAGGAGAAGCGTGACTACATCCCGCTCGCCATTGATCCCGTCGCCCTTGACCTGATGCGCCGTATCAAGACGCAGTTCGATCCAAAGGGTATTTTGAACCCTGACAAGATTTTCCCTCATTCACCTAAATAGCCGGAGCCAGCCCCGTGAAAGCACGCGCCCCCAGCCGTCGTACAGCCCTGACCGCGCTCATCCTGTTTATCGCTGCTCTCGTGGGTTACTTCATACCCCTCGGCGGGATCGCCCTGATCGGACCGTACCTGAAATTCCTGAATCACATCGCCGTTTATCTCCTGATCGGCGGATATGGCCTGCTGCTCGCGGCCGTCTATATACTCTAAACACATCATGCGCCCAGCATCATAAAATGGAGAGTTTTTCTATGCGTCGCATTGCTGCCGTGATTACGGCCACACTGATTCTGTCTGCTCCGGTATTTGCGGCCGACGATCTGGATAATATTGGTGGCCTGAGCCAGACGCAGTTCCGCCTGCTCTCGGAGGACCTGGGCGCGGCACTCAGTTACAAGGCGCTTACTCCGGCTGAACCAACCGGAGTCACCGGTTTCGACATCGGAATCGAAGCCACGGCCACCCGCCTGCAAAACACCAACGCTTTCTCGATCGCAACCAGCGGCTCTTCGCTCGATGTTCTGCCGCTGGTGAAGGTCCATGTCCATAAAGGTCTGCCACTGGACTTTGATATTGGTGCGTTTTACTCAACCGTACCGGACAGCAATATTGCCGCGTGGGGCGGGGAACTGCGCTATGCCTTCATCAAGGGTGGCACCGCAACACCGGCCGTGGCCGTGCGCGCCAGCTATAGCGCCCTGACTGGCGTCAACCAGATTTCGCTTAACACCACAGGCATTGACCTGTCGATTTCCAAGGGATTCGCCTTTTTGACGCCCTACGCCGGAGTCGGAAATGTATGGGTCAGCAGCACTCCAGACAACAGTATCATTACCCTTCAGAAAGAGAATTTCACACTGTTCAAGTATTTCGTCGGATTGAACATGAACTTTGCCGTGCTCAACATTGCCATCGAAGCCGACAAAACCGGCGACGCTGCTTCATATGGACTGAAACTCGGCTGGCGGTTCTGAGGTCATCGCACTACCTTGTTTCCCCCAGAGTATTGCCTAGGCGGATTCTTGCTCTGACAGAAGGCGCTCGTAACGGCTTTTGTCATCGGTGCTGAAACAACAGGCAATGATCTCATCAAAGTCCTTTTCGAATTCACGCATGGTACGCACGGCAACGCGTGTTGCTGCCTCTTTCGGGTAACCGTAAGCACCCGTACTGATGGCTGGAAAGGCAATGGTGCGCAGTCTTTGCTGACGTGCCAGCTGTAGGGATTTCCGGTAACAGGCAGCGAGCAATTCGGGTTCACCCTGATCACCACCCAGCCACACCGGGCCGACGGTATGGATTACCCACTTTGCTGGTAATTGGAACCCGGGTGTGATCTTCGCTTCCCCGGTTGGACAACCGTGAAGCATGCGGCAATAGGCAAGCAACTCCGGACCGGCGGCACGATGAATGACGCCATCCACCCCGCCACCGCCGAGCAACGTTTCATTGGCGGCATTGACGATGACATCAATCCTGAGCGTGCTGATGTCGGCGAGAATTGCGCGAATCATGTTGCCGCACTTTTCTGTTTCGTGTTGTGATGCCTGCAGAAGTGGTTCCGGGCCACAATGGTATGTCGCGCCTCACCTTGTTCGTACCACCGTATTTTCTCCCTGTTGGCGCGAAACCGCATTCACCCGTGACTGATGTGGGGCCCGGCTACTTCACCACCTTCAGGTGCGAACCCTTCCTTGTTGTCGGGGAACCGTCATCGGTGACGGACGAGGGTGGCGGCTCGGTGCCCTCATCGCCGGGAGGGAACTGAATTCCGCGACCGTTCTCGCGTGCGAAGATAGCGAGCACGGCTGTCACCGGCACGATGATGAATTCACTGCGACTATCAAATCGTGCGGAAAAGGTGATGGACTCAATGCCCAGATCCAGTTCATGGACAGCCTGGGGATGGATATTCAGTACGATCTGGCCATCGTGCGCGTAACCAGCCGGTACCTCAACGCCAGGCTGCATCACATCCACGGCAATCTGCGGGGTTAATCCGGAATCCAGCGCCCATTGATGCAAGGCACGGATCAGATATGGCCGTGTGGAGCGCTCCGCCACGCCCGTCTATTTACCGCGCGGCCGCATTTCGCGCTCGGCCTCGGTCAGACTCAGCTTAAAGGCCTTGCGGGCAAACAGGCGCTCGGCGTAATCGAGAATGGGTTTGGCCTGTCGTGGCAGTTCAATCTGGTAGAGCGGCAAACGCCACAGAATCGGAGCCAGCGCACAGTCGACCAGCGAGAATTCATCCATGCCGATCGAACCAAGCATGAACTGATGTTCCTTGAAGACCGGGGAAATGATGGTCAGACCATCGCGCAGGGTATTACGGGCATTGGCCAGCTTTTTCTTGTCGTTACTGGTCAAGTCCGGCAGGATCCGGTACCAGTCGCGCTCGAAACGCATCTGCATCAACCGCGCCTTGGCGCGCGACACCGGATCGACTGGCATCAACGGCGGGTGCGGGAGGCGCTCATCAAGGTATTCGTTGATAATACGGGAGTCGTACAACACCAGGTCACGATCGACCATGGTCGGCACCGTATTGTACGGGTTGAGTTCGCCAATCTCGCGCGGTTTCTTGCGAACGTCCACGTCCACAACCTGGCACTCGACATCCTTCTCGTAAAGAACGATGCGCGTACAGTGACTTTCCGGATCAGTCGTTCCGGCATAAAGCATCATGATGTGCTTGCGTGCTGCGAGTGTGGCCATCGTATCCTCCGAACTGCAGACCCGTGGAGTGCTGGAAAGGCAAAGGAGTCCTGCCGTGCGGCAGGACTCCTTCCGGCATCACCGTTGATTAATGCACGTCCTTCCAGTACTCCTTCTTGAGGAGGTAGGCCACCACAAAAAAGATTGCGAGGAAGACCAGCACCAGTATGCCGAGCCGGTAGCGTTCGAGCTTGGCAGGCTCGCCCAGATAGACCATGAAGGCGGTCAAATCACGCATGGCGCCATCGAACTGTTCCGGCGACATGCTGCCCGGACGTTCCAGCTCGAAGTGGTCAAAGACCATTTCTTCGGTGGCTTTCTTGACCTTTTTTCCACCCTCGGTGACTGTGGCCTCATGCTGCTCGGCCCGATAGACCGGACGTTGCTGTCCCTGCCAGTCGTGCAGCACATGCGGCATGGACACGCCCGGAAACACCTTGTTATTCCAGCCACTGACCGCCTTGTCATCGCGATAAAAGCTTCGCATGTAGGTGTAAAACCACTCGGGGGTGCGTGACCGCGTAACAACCGTGAGGTCTGGCGGCACGGTATTGAAGGCCGCCTTGGCCACGCTGGCCGGCATGGTGGCTTTCATCAGGCTGCCGGGCTTGAGCTCGCCCTTGGCGTCCGGGATGAACAGCATGTTCTTGACCAGCAGGTCCTCGGGAATGCCGAGGTCCGCTCCCATGCGGTTGTAACGCATGTAGGCGGCACTGTGGCAGGACAGGCAGTAGTTGACGAAGATGCGGGCCCCACGTTGCAACGAAGCCTTGTCGCTCAGGTCAACCTTTACTGGGTCAAGCTTGACCTCGGCGCCACCGGACGCGAAAACTGCGCCAGGCATCAGCGCACACCACATCAGCAGAATGGCTTTCTTCATTTTGTCACCCTTTCCGGTACCGGCTTGGTCTTGTCGAGTGTTGTGTACCACGGCATCAACGCAAAGAACGCGAAGTAGAGCAGCGTGCACAGCTGGCCCAGGAATACCTTGATCCCTTCCGGTGGCTTCGTGCCGAGATATCCGAGGATGAAGAACGAGATGATGAACACCGCCAGTGCCGACTTGTAGATCCATCCGCGGTAACGAATTGACTTCACCGGTGAGCGATCGAGATACGGCAGCGCAAAGAACACCATCAGCGAGGCACCCATCAGGATTACGCCCCAGACCTTGGCCTGCAGGGCAAAAAACCCGGCGATCATCACAACCGCCACGGCCACCGACACCGGCTTGGCCAAACGCCCCTTGACGGTCAGGAACGCCAGAGCCGCGACAGCCACCGTAGCGACCGGCAACCAGTAATGGGTGAACACATCGGTACTGGCACGCAGGATCGAATAGAACGGCGTGAAGTACCAGAGCGGAACAATTTCAGGTGGCGTCTGCAGAATATTGGCCGGGATGAAATTGTCATGCTCCAGGAACCAGCCACCCATTTCCGGCGCAAAGAAGATGATCGCCGCAAAAACCGCCAGGAACACTACAACGCCGGCGATGTCCTTGACTGTGTAGTACGGGTGGAACGCAATGCCGTCGAGCGGTATGCCGTTGGCGTCCTTCTTCTTCTTGATCTCGATGCCGTCCGGATTGTTCGAGCCAACCTTGTGCAGGGCAACGATGTGCACAAAAACCAGCACGACCAGCACCAGCGGCACGGCAATGACATGGAAAGCGAAGAAGCGGTTCAGTGTGGCATCCGACACCACGAAATCGCCACGAATCCACTCGGACAACATCGGGCCAATACCGGGGATCGCATCGAATAGCGAGATGATCACCTGCGCACCCCAATACGACATATTGCCCCACGGCAGCAGGTAACCCATGAACGCCTCGGCCATCA